>JAAYWZ010000069.1 GCA_012516175.1 Bacilli bacterium | reverse complement strand
TGTTAAACCATCGCTAATCGCAACATCGATTCTTCTTGAACCAGTCTTTGCGTCGATAATGGCAGTTATAATCCTTAAAGATAAAATTATTCTTAATCAATACATCGGTGGCTTAATAATCATCATATCTGTCTATTTATATTTAAGAAGAGAAAAAGTAAATAGGCTTGACGCTAATTAATTTAGTGTCAAGCCTATTATTATCTTATCGCTCCCTTACATTTTACTCATTATCATTATTTGGCACATAAACTTGTAGTTTACTTCCTACTTCAGCAACCATATTAGATACATTAGTTGTATAGATTGGCGAAACATTAAAGGAAATATATTGAAAACTACCCCACAACTTTTCATCTAAGACAAAAGTTTGGGTTAATTGGTCAGTACGGATATTATTTGTAGTGTCACCATCAAGATTCATATATAGATTAATCCGATATTGATAACCTGATGCTATAGTAATTACTGTACCTACTGGTAATTCTGCTTTTGAATAACGCCGCTCACTAGCCACAAAATTGATACTATTTCCAGCGGTGGAATTAATAGTATGGGAAGTCGGGAACCAATAACCTAATACAAAGTTCATCGAAAATAAACTACTATTTTCAGGAAGTGGTTCTTCCCCTGGTATTACTGCACCAGGAGCAGCATATATTCTTAATTTTTGAACTACGGTTTGATAGGTATTAGTGATATTTGTTGAGCCACCTACATGGGAAATATTAAAACCAACATAACTGTAGTCACCCCACCAACTTTCATCGATAATTACCACTTTTGAGATAAGTTGATCAGTACGAGTGTTGCCAGTTACTGGACCAAGTAATGACTTATAGAAGTTGATGCGGTATTGATAACCTTCTTCAAGAATCAAGACGCTACCGACAGGTAAGTTTTCTTTCGATAAGCGGATATCATGAGTCGTGAAGTATTTACTATTATCAGCGGTAGTATAAAGATTATTACTATCAGTTGACCACCAATAACCTAAAACATAATTTAACTTGTCATTTAAGAACGTATGATTGGATAAATCTGGTATGCTGGGGTCTTGTGTAAAGGATGATTGGGTTATCTCTAAAGGTTTTTCAATCGCCTTGTTAACTGCTTCTTTAATCGCTGGTAAATCTAACACATTAACACCTGTTGGTCGATAAGTAATATTATCGATACTAAAATTAGTTAATGCTTTAAACCAGGTAAGTGAAGCAGTATAGCGACCAATATCATAGTTTAGATGATAACCGTCACGGGTAACGGTATCACCAATGTAACTTGTGCGGATATTTTGAATCGCTGTACCAGCTGGAATAATACCAGAAAACTCTGAATGTGGTTGAACTTTAGAATTATATGTACTTATTATCGCGTTGTACATCGTAAGTTGATTGCGATTATAATAAGGGAAGTCGGCATGGGTACTATTCGCTTGATAAGCCCAGGTCAAATGCCAATAATATCTCGCGTAAGGGTTAGTTTTATGTTGGTTCACATAAGCAATTAAATTAGTTAGATGAGGTTCATAAGTACTGGGATTACCGCTTTGGCCACTAGCTTGTTGGAAGGTGATAATATCCCATGCTTCATCTTGTAAGCCATATAAGAGTGACTTGTTTTCTAAATTAACCCAAGTACCATTAGTGTTTTTTCGATAAGTATAAGCGTTCGCATTAGTTTGCGCATTATTCGCATGTTGTGATAGTGGTGCACCACCAATATATAAGACACCTAACACTACTTCTTCTACTCCATAGTTTTTCGCGATTTCGTACAGATACCCCATACCATCATCGCTAAAACTATTACCAATTGCTAATACTTTTAACTGTTTATTAAAATCAATTGACGGTAAATCCACTCTTACTTTTACATACACTTTGACATCATCTTGACTTAACTCAAAATAATGTTCACCAACGATTAACCCAGTAATATTAACCTCTTTATTGTTTACTGATACAAAAAGCCCTAGTTCATCAGTTGGTGATAAACCAGAAACATCTTGACCAGAAACTTTAACTAATCTCGTTTTGATATTTAGCGCGACATCATTAGGTGTTACACTCATTTCTTTAGAAATGACCTTATTTACTTCAACTGTGACAGTATAAGGGTCAGTAATGGTGCCTGTACCTAAAGTGTCTTTTAAGATAATTCCCGTAACTTTTGTTTTGGTAGTAGTGGTAGTACTAGTACTTGTTGTAGTCGCTCTTTGTGTAGTTGTAGTAGTTTAACTACCTTGAGGTTTATTTGTACAGGAAGCAATAATGATAAGCAAAATAAAAGTAAATAAGATATATAAGCCTTTTCTCATGTGTTTCCCCCTTATAAATTTTCTAAGTTTAAGATATCATTAGAAAAATATACTGTCAAACAAAAATAATCTATGTATAAGTATCTGTACAAATTAAAAAGGACAGTCTAAAACTGTCCATTTATATGTTATTAGAAGTAAATCCGTTTTCTTTGTTTACCACTATCATAAATCGCATTAACGATTTTTTGGGTGACAATACCTTCATAACCAGTAATTTGTGGCTTTTCTCCTCTTGCAAGTCTTGCATAATGGTCACTAATTTGCTTAACATGGCTTACACCCCAGTAAGATTTACCACCATTATAATTAAAGGTTTCATTAGGGTTGTTACCTACAGTAAAGACGCGACCGTCATTATAGGTAATAGTAGCTAAACCATCAACATACTTAACATGACCTTTTTCACAATGTATTTCAATTTCAACGGGACTATTTTCAGTGTAATAGTTAATGGTGAAGAAGGAACCATGGACACCATTCTTGAACTTTATGACTCCTTCGGCGGAGTCTTCAACTTCAATCTTCTCATGCATACGATTAGCGATATTCGCATCGACAAATTCTACTTCACTGCCAATAAACCATTGCATAAGGTCGAGAGTATGAATCGCTTGGTCGATGATGACACCGCCACCTTCTTTATCCCAAGTACCTTTCCAGTCACTACGAGAATAATATTCGTCACTACGGTCCCAAGTAACACTCATCTTAGCGGCATAGATTTTACCTAATTGCCCACTAGTGAGACTCTCTTTGATAAATACAGCCCCAGGGTTATAACGATTTTGGAAGATAACCCCTAAGACTACACCATTATCTTCACAAGCTTTAATCATTGAAAGAGCATCGGCGACATTGGTGGACATGGGCTTTTCCGTTAGCACATTAACTTTCTTTGAAGCCGCATATATTGCCACTGGTGCATGTAAATAATGGGGTAAACAAATATGAATGGAATCAAGGTTTTCTTTGTCAATCATTTCTTTATAATCTAAGTAATATTTAACATTGAACTTTTCTGCTGCATTCTTAGCGCGATCTTCTTTAATATCACAAACAGCTACAAGTTCTGTTAGTTCTGATTCAGCTACTGGCACAGCGTGCATTGGGAAAATCGCTCCGCAGCCAACAATTCCAACACGATACTTCTTCATTTTATTCCACCTCTATTTAAATCCAATATGCTTCTGTTGGTTGTTCATAAATTAAGATGTTCTTTAAGAACGCAATTGCCTTATTTAATCCTTCACTATTAGACATTAAACTATCTTCATGTTCAATACTAATCGCATAATCGTAACCGATTAAGCGTAGCGTACTAATAATTCGCCGCCAATAAAGTTCACCATTACCATAACCAACAGTTCTAAAGACCCAAGCTCTTTCTAAGACTCGATCATAGCGTTTTGTATCGAGCACGCCATTGACCTTAATATTACTTTCATCTAAAGCGGTATCCTTAGCATGGAAATGGAAAATCGCATCACCTAATACCTTAATAGCTTCTACTGGGTCAATACCTTGCCAGATTAAATGACTAGGGTCAAAGTTTGCCCCAATTTCTTTACCAACTGCTTCACGGAGTTTAAGTAAAGTTTCTGGATTATATACACAGAAACCAGGATGGAGTTCTAAACCAATTTTATCAACTCCATGTTCTCTGGCAAACTTCACTGCTTCTTTCCAATAAGGAATTAACACTTCATTCCATTGATAATCAAGAATTTGAAGGAAATCATTAGGCCATGGACAAGTTACCCAGTTTGGTGTTTTATCATCTTTTGATCCACCAGGGCATCCTGAGAAGGTGTTGATATTACGAACACCGAGTTTTTCCGCTAAGAGCACCGCTTGTTCAAAGTCATGATGGAACTTCGCTGCAATCTCTTTATTTGGATGTATAGGGTTACCATGGACACTTAAACTACTAATTTCCATGCCATATTTCTTGAATAAGTCTTTAAATTCATTTAATTTCTTTTCGTCATTTAGAAGTACTTCAGGATTGGCATGAGCATTTCCTGGGAAACCACCAACTCCGATTTCCGCCATTTGCACGCCCCGTTCTTTTAAATACTTAAGAACTTCTTCTAAAGGACGGTCACTAAAAAGATTTGTTAAGACACCAAGTTTCATCGGATCACCTCGATAAAATCTTTTTTAAATAGTTAATACTAATTTGTATATCTCTGATGCCACCTTGTCTCGGTTCATCATTTTCCACCACCAACCACTCACAGCCATTTTCTTGGGCTTGGTCAATTATCCCCACTAAATCCATGATACCTTCACCTAAAGGTGCATAATTTGGTTTACCATCAATGATAACCAAATCCTTCAAATGGACAAGTTTAGTTCGTTTTTGATACTTCTTTAAGTAACTAATTGGTTCAACATTAGCCCGTGTTACCCAATGCGTATCAATTTCCGCAGATAGTTCTGGTAATTCATTAAATAAATAATCTAAAAGGTATCCCTCTTGATAAGGTACTAGTTCATGGTTGTGATTATGGTAGTGTAAATTCATGTTAACATTCTTAAGTTTTCCAATAATAGGTTTAATCCTATTTATAAGATGTTTAACATCATCGATATTATCTACCTTTGCCCAAGGAATTACAATATCTTTATTTCCGATGATTTGATTATATTCGATAACTTCATCGATATTTTTCTCAAGTAGTTCTAAACTTGTGTGGCTACCTGCCACCTTTAGATTTAGGTTGGTGAGAACATCATGCATATCATTTGCATTAATGTTGTAAAAACCCGCAAATTCCACACCCTCATAACCTAACTCCGCAACTTGTTTAATAACACTGTAAAAGTCTTTTTCAAGTTCTCTCCGTAAAGTATATAATTGCACTGCTATCTTCATCTTAAACACCTAAAAGATCAATTGTTTAAAGTAATTAATCGTATAATCAATACCCTTAGCACCTAATTCACCAGTCCAGGTATTTGAATGTGGTTCGATAGATAATACACCATTATAACCTTTGGCGTATAATAATCCCATTACAGCTTTCCAGTTTGTCATATCTAATCCTGCCGGTGGATCATCAACACGTCGATTATTGATATATAGTGAACCCTTTAAATGGAAATGATATATTCTTTCGCCCCACTGATTAATTTCTTCTAAGTAATTACCACCAGCATAGACACAGTGGGATGGGTCGTATTTAATACCCAATTCAGGTAAATGACCTAAAACAATGTGCCATGTTTCATCATTGCAGATGAAATTATTCCAGCGACAATTATAAACCGCAATTTTGACTCCCTTAGGAGAAGCGTAATCAATTAGTGCCTTAAAGTATTGTATCGCCAGAGTTAAATTATCATAATAAGATAGTTCTTCGACATAGTTACATCCACAGACAAACACAGGTGAACCCAGTGTTTCACAAGCATCAATCATCCGATAAGAGATTTGGAGTTCATCTTCAACTAAACCATTCTTATCAATACGATTTGTCCCCCATCGACCAATGGAAGCAACCTTAATATCAAATTCTTTCAGGTTATTTTTCAAATTTGGTACTTCAGCTAAGAATTTATCAGCATTTTCATTAATACAATACTCAACATAATCTAATCCCAAATCTTTAACCCACTTTAACCCAGTAGGATAATAATCGTAACTAATAATACCAAGTTTCATTTTCATCACCTTAGTCAAAATAGATGGTCTTACCAGTGCGAGCTGATTCATAAATCGCATCAAGGATTTGCGTTACTACAAAGGCTTGCTCTGGTAAAACAACGGGATCTTTATCATTTAAGATCGCGTCAATCCATAATTTCGCTTCAAGATAAGATGGATTATCTGAATCCTTTGCTTCATAGAAGGCTACGCCACTACCACTGAAGGCTGGACGTTCCACAACTTGACGGTTATTCTTGACATAATTGATTCTTAAACCATCTACCATGTCGGCACCCGCAAGTGTACCACATAATGTAGTTTGTGCTTCCCGGACATCAAGAGTATTTAAAGCCCAACTCGATTCGAGGATAATGGTTGCACCATTCTTCATCACGATGAAACCAAAAGCACTATCTTCAACAGTGAACTTATCAACATCCCAATCACCCCAAGCATTGGCAGTATTGCGTTGTTCACCTAATTTTTTAAAGATTGTACCAGTAACCATTTTTGGTTCATAATTATTCATCATCCAAAGCGTTAAATCTAAGGCATGGGTTCCAATATCAATAAGTGGTCCACCACCTTGTTCATATTCATTTAAGAAGACACCCCAAGTTGGAACAGCCCGTCTTCTTAAAGCATGAGCTTTCGCAAAGTATATTTCTCCTAATGTACCCTTTTCACATTCTGCTTTAAGATATTGAGCATCAGGACGATAACGGTTTTGATAGGCGATGGTTAACTTCTTACCATATTTCTTCGCAGCTTCTAACATCTTTCTTGCTTCTTCCGTATTGATAGCCATAGGTTTTTCACACATTACATGTTTTCCACTAGCTAAAGCATCAACGGTGATAAAAGAATGGCTGCGATTTGGTGTACAAACATGTACCACATCAATGGTTTTATCTTCTAATAATTCCCGATAATTAGTGTACACTTTCGCATTTGGTGTTCCATATTGTTTGGCTGCGTTTTCTGCTCTTTCTTTAACGATGTCGCAGAATGCGACCATTTCAACTTCTTTAATTTTCTTGAGACTGGGCATATGCTTTCCAAACGCAATGCCACCACAACCAATAATACCTACTCTTAAACTCATATCTTATAATCCTCCTTTTATATAGTCGATTTTAGTCGCCCTTATTTTACCAGAGTTAACTAAATATTTCTTTTAATAAAATGTTTAAAATATCAAAATCTTGTGATAATATGATATTAACAACTGAGGATTTTAACGGGGGATTTTCATGAAAATTGAGAAGATTTATATTGACCTAGATACAAATGATATTTCACCAACTCTTATTCGCTCATATGTCTATAACCTTGACTGTGAAGATTGGATACATGAGCCATTCGATGAACGCTATATTGAACATTATGAGTTTGAATATATTATTAAATCAGATGGTTCAATGATTCATGAAGGAAAACATTATCCTTTAAAACCAGGTGATCTCTGTTTTAAAAGACCTGGGGAGAAAACCCAAGGATTTAAACCTTATTCTTGTTACACAGCCATCTTTAAGATGACTAACAAAGAATATCAAACCCCTTACCAACCCTATTATCGCAATGAAATTCTTGATCGAATACCCTCTGTATATCAAGTCAAGAATCATAAATATTTCGAAATGTTGTTTAAAATGATTCTTGATGAATATATTAAAGAAACTGAATCCAGTGCCATTAAAATTAAGTCATATTTATTAGACATAATGTTTACTCTCTATGAAGAAATCAAAGAAAACTATTTACCTAGTTCACCTTACTACGGTAAGATCAGTAAAGCTATTGAGTTTATCGAAAAGAACTATCACAATAAAATTCTCTTAGAAGACATTGCTGATTACGTTGATAGTAGTCCCTTCTATTTCCATACCATCTTTAAACAAACCATGGGGATTACGCCCAATGAATACCTTATGAAATATCGTATCAATTATGCCAAGCAATTGTTACTATTAACGAATGATTCTATTACAGATATTGCCATAAAGAGTGGATTTGGGAGTTCTAGTTACTTCTGTTACTGCTTTAGAAAATACATGCACACTTCTCCTCATAATTACCGGAAACTCCATAAAATATCATAATTTAATAGTTCATATAACATTTACTTAATAATTAAGAATTAATTAAATAGAAGTAATGATGTTTTAAAAAATTATGTTTGATTCTTTTAATTATTAGAAAAGCGTAATTAATGAAAAACTGCTTTATTCTCTTGCTCTTTTACTAACTGTAATACTAATTAGTGGTTTTCAGTTTATTAAATAAAGAAAAAAGAGTACGAAAAGTGAAAGCCTATTTACAGCTACTCTATTTTTGAATAACCGTCATGAATACTTTATTATAAATGTAAATTTAAACTAAAGGTGGTTATAACAGACTATCATAATTGTAGTCATTAAATAGATAGAGAGGGATGGATAATGAAAAAAAGATTCATACTACTAGTACTATTAGTAGTAGTACTAGGTGGGTGTAAAGTTACTAACAAAACAACAAGTGTGATAGAAACAACAGTGTTAGATGAGTATACACAATTTGTGAGCATGTTTACTGAAGCAAAAGATAAGTTCCTGAACAGTGATAGTTTCATCTTAGAAGAAGAATCAATGTTGGAATTTGAACAAGGTGAGAGTTTATATCGATTCTATTTAATCGCACATCAGGAACAGATTAATGAACCTTTTTATCTAAAAGGGATAATTACATCATTAGGATTAAATACACCAAGGATAAAAATGTTAATAATTAAGAATAAAACTAATGATACTTACTCCATGTATTTAAAGCGGGGTGATGAAGAACCTGTAGTCACGATTATGACACAAAGCGAACTAGAGGAAGAACTAGAGAATGCCTCATTAGATACTACCTTAAATCGCATCCCTGAAAGTGTAGAGATTAGCGAAAAGACGATTATTGATAATATAGAACTAATCACTTATCAAACTACATTTACACTTAACGATTTAGAAGAAGACCAATATCTCTTTGATGAGATTCTCGAACTGTATATTGGCGAAAGCGTAAATATAGAAAAATACTACGAAATCCCAGTTAAGCAAACAATAACCATCAATAAGACGCTAAAAGAATTAGTAAGCATAACTTATGATATTTCTAGCATCGCCCAACAGATGATGGATGATTTAGCTCATGGGCAGTCAATCGACAATCTAACTAACATCAAATTAATCTATACTTTTAGTTTCATCTCTATTAATAAAACAAATAGCGATGAAAACTTTATTAAAGAAATAACAGGTGAGTAAAAATAAAAGAGTGGATTCCCACTCTTTTACCATTTATTATAGTGTATCTTATTTACATCGAAATTATCTCTTGGTGGTTTTTCTTCATCTTTATGCCCTACTACCACAAAACCCACAGGAATAATATGAGGTGGTAGTTCTAATAATTTCGAGAAGTTTTCCATTAAGTCTTCCTTTGGATATACACCACACCAAACACCACCAAGATTCAAACTATGAATAGCTAGTAAGATGTTCTGAATGGCTGCGCTACAATCTTCAACCAAGAAGCCTAAAGTGGGTTGCTTAATACTATCCCCACAGACTAAGATACCACAACCACTAGATTCAGCCATTTGCGCATAACGATGAAATTCCATAATTCGCTTTAACTTAGTTTTATCATTAATAACCACAAATTCCCAAGGCTGGCGATTATGGGCAGATGGTGCCTGAAAACCAGCCTTTAATATTTTTGTCAATAATTCTTCATTAATTACTTCACCAGTAAACCGGCGTATACTCCGCCTTGTATAGATTACATCCAAGGCTTTCATAATTTTCCTCCCTCTAACGTAATGGTCTTGGATAACTAGCGTATTTTTGTAAGGCTTCAACGAAAACAAATTCGCCTTCAGGATAACGATAAGCTGTTAGTTTATTACCGAAGACACATCCTGTGTCAATATTTATAGTGTTATTAATCATAACTGGTTCAAGATTTGGTGTATGCCCATAAATGATTAAGGCATTGCCTTTATAATCATTCGACCATAAGCGCCGTTCAGGTAATCCCCATTCATCTAATTCTTTTGTGGTATCACCATATAATGTAAAGGCTTTGATTTCTTTAGAATGTCTACCAATATATTCTTCCTTAATACCAGCATGAGCAACCACTAATTTACCATAATCAAGGATTACATGTGTTGGTAAATCTTTTAAGAATTCCTTTACATCATTACGAAAAGTTTCCGTAGCTTGGTCTAGTTCTTGGCGGGTAAGTTCAAGACCATGATTTACTATCACATTATGCCCCGAAAGCATCCGATATAGTTTATTATCATGATTACCTTGAACACAAAAAGCTAGACCATCTTTAACCATACCCATCACGAGTTTTAGTACTTCAACACTTTTTGGTCCTCGGTCAACTAAATCACCGACAAAAACGACTTTCCTTCCCTCAGGATGAGTTACATGGTAATCTTCAATCACATATCCTAATTTTTTAAGTAATAGCACTAGTTCATCAAAACAACCATGAATATCTCCAATAATATCGAAAGGTCCTGATTCTGTTTGTTTATCACAGAACAATGGTGCTTGTGTTATTTCCGTTTTCATAAGCTCCTCTACTGAATTAATGATATAGACAGAATTAAAGCCCTCTTGTTTTAGATTTGGTAAACTTAATTCTAATTGATGCAACTGATAATTAATAATGTTATCATCAATGGGAAAATCATTACTACGATTATTCGCTATTATTACCTCTTTTGGTAAATTCAATACAATGGCGACAGTAAGGGCATGATGCAGATTAGCGAGATTAAGTAGTTCTAAACGTTGATGTTTAAGGACATTAGGAGCATCAACCACAGTTAGTTTCTTCATACTAAGTCTTTTATCGATAATTTCGTTCATTAACTCATATGCTTTTGCGGTTGCAAGGGTCTCCTTAGGTGCATCACTTATTAAGTAGCGACAATAGTCTAAAGACACAATTTCACTGTTTTGAAAGTGTCTTTCCGCAAAAGTTGATTTCCCGCTACTATTAGGTCCGATTAGGATTACTAAAGAAAAGTGAGGGACTTTAATTCGCATGCTTTTTTCACCTTTTTATTTTAATGAATGTGTATAAATCATTTCATTCTTTAAATCCCACAGTGGTTTTGATAAATCTACGTAGTATTGATGGGGATTTTCAAAGCGTAACACTGAATCCCATAATGTACTTAGTTCAAACTTACAACGAGCTTGTAACTCTTTTAAGGTTGGTGATTTATAAACACATTTACCATCGATAAATATTGGGACAAGTAGTTTACGCAACTTGTAGTTAGTCAAGGTCTTGCGTTTCCATGGACTTATGGGATCAAAAATCTCGTAGGGTCCATTTTCGGGAATTACCTCATCATGTAACGCAATCACATCAGCCAAAGCTTTATTAGTAGATTCATCATAGAACCGATAGACTTGTTTAAAACCTGGGTTAGTAATTTTCGCAATATTTTCACTAATTTTTATCTTCGGCACAATTGTACCATTTTCTTCAATAGCTGCCAATTTATATACCCCCCCAAAGACGGGTGAAGACTTGGCAGTAATTAATCTTTCCCCAACCCCAAATTGATCAATTTGGGCACCTTGGCTAATTAGGTCCCGAATAATGTATTCATCTAAAGAGTTTGAAGCCACAATTTTACAATCTGGAAATCCTGCTTCATCAAGCATTTTGCGAGCTTCTGCTGATAAGTAGGCGATATCACCGCTATCTATTCTAATTCCTACAGGTCGATATCCTCGCTGTACAACTTCTTCCTTAAACACTTTAATCGCATTAGGTACACCAGATTTTAAGACATTATAGGTATCTACTAATAATACACACTTATCTGGATAAGTTCGTGCATAAGCTCTAAATGCCTCTAGTTCCGAATCAAATAATTGAATAAAGCTATGCCCCATGGTACCTAATGCAGGTATATCAAATAATTCATCTGCGATAGTACAAGAGGTACCAACACAACCAGCGATAAAAGCAGCACGAGCACCATAGATAGCCGCATCATATCCTTGGGCTCTACGAGCGCCAAACTCCATCACCGCTCTACCTTGGCTAGCTTGCACAATCCGACTAGCTTTCGTCGCAATCAGACTTTGATGATTAATGGTGACAAGTAACATTGTCTCAATTAATTGTGCTTGAATCATCGGTCCCTTGACGACTAGAATGGGCTCATAGGGAAAGATTGGTGTGCCTTCTTCTACTGCCCAGACAGAACAACTAAATTTGAAGTTACGTAGATATTCTAAGAATTCTTCATTGAACATGTTTTTCTTACGTAAATATTCAATATCTTCATCATCAAATTTTAAGTTCTCTAAATATTCTATTACTTGTTGAACACCTGCCATAATGGCATATCCGCCATTATCAGGATTATCCCGAAAGAAGAGATCAAAATAGCCAATAACATCCTTCTTGCCATTAGTGAAGAAAGAGTTACCCATGGTAATTTCATAAAAATCGGTCAATAATGTTAGATTACGTTTAATGTCCATTTTCTACCTCGCTATATTTATTTTACTTCTTTTACGATTTCTATATCATTTAAGCGCATATTATAGAGCGCAAAAAGATGCATTAAAGAGGAAAAATGTGTACCTAAATCATAAGTGTTTACTCCATTAGTAGGTACAATTATTCTAGTTTTTTTATTTAAGCGGTTGAAGTGCATCTTAAGTGTTAAAGCTAATTGAAGCACACATATATCCGTACAACCACCTGTAATAATAAAAGTATCAATTTCAGGGTGACTACTTAGCCAGTCTTGAAATGTTGGTTCTAAGAAGCCATTCGTAGAATTCTTTTCAATGAGTTCATATCCACCTACTTCTTGAAGTTCATCAATAACGAAACTTTCACTTGTACCTTTAATGCAGTGAGGTGGATAAGCACAGAATTCCACTGAATCTTCAGGATGATTATCCGCCAAAGCCACAATTTTTAGTTTTTCATTTTTAAATTTTTTCGTCAATTTCACGATTTCTGGTGTTAAACTAGCCATTTGCGGACTACTTAAGGCACCTTCTTTAACGAAACCATTGATCATATCAACGATGATTAGTGCTGTTTTATCCTTATCTAACTCGGTGAAGTTAAGAATTGGTAGACTTGTAAACTCATCATAGAGCGTCTCTAGAATCACACCACTAGCCTTTAAAAACTTCTCCTTATCCATATTTAGTTTCTCCTTTCAATATGCAAATCAATCCAATGAGGATTAAACCGATATAATTTTGATGGTCGATGACCTTTATCGCGGGTATAGTTATTAGTTTCTTGGACCATGTCTTGGATTTTACGTCTAAAGTTTGCTTTTAAAAGTTCTGTATCTAATATGACTTCATACACTTGTTGAAGTTCTGTTAAGGTAAATTCCTCAGGCATGAGATTAAAGACGATATCGGTATACTCAATCTTATTTCGCAAGCGTTCAATACCATAAGATATCGCTAAGGCATGGTCAAATGCGATGTTATTTGATGAAACAATCTCTCGTTTCATCGCTACATTTCGACCTTTTGAAGTAATAATGGTATTAATGATAGCTTCTAACACTAAATCTTTATCAGTAAGAGTTAGTTTATAGGTTTTCGTCTTAGTATAGCCATCATTATTAATATTCTTTTGTTCAGCAATTAGTTTATACTCGATTGTAAACCATCGAGCCTCTTTCGCATCATCATTAGCCTGAATATTACATTTGCTACTATCAACTAGTGACATGTAACAACAACTAATCACTCTGGTGCGCGGGTCACGATTTACATCACCATAGGTATATAACTGTTCAATATAGATGTTGTCAATATTTGTTTCTTCTTTCAATTCCCTTAAAGCTGCTTCTTCTAAACTTTCATCTATTTCCACGAAACCTCCAGGAATCGCCCAACAATCTTTAAACGGGTGATTTTTTCTTTTAATAAGCAGCACCTTCAAAACTTTTTTTGGTAGTTTTCGATAATTATCTATTTCTTCATTCATTACTGTATACACCAATACATCAACAGTGACAGAGGGTCGCTCATATTTACTTGGATCATAGTTCTTTAAAAATTGAGCTTCGCTTTCCATGGCCTCCTCCTTATTATCATTTTGTTATTATTATTTTATTACTAAGTAAGTTTAAAGTCAACTAATACAGATTTCTTGATAAATTAAAAATCTCTATTAACCAAAGTTAATAGAGATTGCGATCTTTATGTTTATACTTTTTATTATTCCGCTCAAAACTTTCTTCTTCATCAAAAGTTAAGAGATTATGTTGTCGAAGATAATTTTCATAATGCTCGCGACTAATAAACCCACGTTCTACCCCTTCGCGAACCTTACAACCCGGCTCGGTTAGGTGCTTACAATCCTTAAAGCGGCATTTCTCAGCCAACTGGTCGATATCTAAGAAGTCTTCATCGAAATTACCCTTTTTCTCATTAATATCTGTGTTAATTATTAAGAAAATGGGGCCATTTTCAACTGGGACTACTTCTTGCTGGTAATGGATTTCTCTACTAAATTGACCAAGAAAATCATAAGTTAAGCTATTAGCGAAACTAATCACCGAGATTACCCGATTAGGTCGTAAATGTTTACTCAACTTCTCTTTGACAGTTTCCCTATTATCAATGAGATAATAATCTACCCCTGGAAGAGCACTCTTAATCTCAAAGACCTTCTTCTGATCATTCCCATTACTAAATAGAACTAGATAAGGAGTAACCCCACAATCCCACACTTTAACGATTAAATCATATAAAACTGGATAATCGATTTCATCAGTTAAAGAATGGAGGAAAAAGACGCAATCAAAATTGGCGAAGGAAAGCTGCTTATATTGGAAACGATTCTTGCGGGGTGCTAGTCTAAACTGTTCATCTGTTATTGTTACGATATCGCCGAGTGTAAACTGTTTCGATGATACTGTGTTTAAGCCTTGGTGGGTGATGATGTGATAATTTTCTCCATCAAATGCGACCACTCTACCAGAATTAGTATTTTCACCTAATACTTGTAAATATTGTTGTAGACTCATTAATTCCTCCAAAAATTTTGAAAACTATCATTTAACTAAATTATATAAAAGATAATCAATTTGTCAATTGCTTTTATGTAAAACGCTTTATTTACCCCGAACATATTGGAATGGCCAAGAATAATCAACATTAAGCTTTTTAGCTGCATTTAAAACAAAATATGGTTCTCTTAATAATACCCGACCTAAGAACAACATATCGCTTCTTTCATTATCAATGATTTCACTAGCCATCTCTGGTGTGGTGACTAAACCACCCGCTACTGTGAGAAGTCCAGTAGCTTTTTTTATTTCTTCAGCATATTTTACTTGATAGCCAGGATAAGCATTAATTTTCGCATCACTAACGACACCACCTGTACTACAATCGATGATATCAACATCATCCTTAATTAATTTAATGATTTCGATAATATCATTAACAGTGTTACCACCTTCTTTAAAGTCCATTGCTGATACTCTTACCATTAAAGGTTTTTCTTTAGACCACACTTCACGCACTGCCTTAACTATTTCGACAAGAATTCGAGCACGATTTTCAATACTACCACCATACTCATCTGTACGTTTATTAGTCAAGGGGGAGAGGAACTGATTAATTAAGTACCCATGAGCAGCATGAATTTCAATTATATCAAAATCAGCTAACTTGGCACGTAAAGCCGCATCCTTAAAACACTTGATAACTGTATGAATATCTTCCTTCGTCATCTCTTTAGGTACTTGATAATGATCATTAAAGCGGATAGGACTAGCTGCGATTATTTCTTCACCAGGTAAATCAGCTTTTCTTCCCGCATGAGCAAGCTGAATCCCAATTTTAGCACCATTACTCTTTACTTCACTAGTTAGCTGTTTGAAGCCGTCAATAAAGGCATCGTCCCAAATACCTAAATCGTTGTGAGTAATTCTACCACGCGGTTCTACTGCAGTTGCTTCCACAATGATTAGTCCTACGCCACCAACGGCTCTTGTATTATAGTGGAGAAAATGGAAGGGTGTTAAGTGGCCATCACCTTTAGTGCTATACATGCACATTGGTGCCATCACAAAGCGATTCTTTAATGTTAAATCCTTAATAGTGATTGATGAAAATAATTTACTCATTTTTTACCTCCATCACATTGATTTATAAACATTCATAATTAACACAAAATATATACGAATATAAAGGAGAATGAAGATGAAGAAACAGTTAACTTATATTTTAATCAGTGTGTTCTTAGTGCATCTAGCTGATTATATTTATATCCCCATCCTCCCAATTTTACTTAATACTAAGCAAAAACTATCCTTTCGTCAAATTGGCTTACTAATAGGTATAGGTAGTATCTGTTATCAGTTTAGCTCACTGATTAGTGGTTTTCTTTCAGATAAAATTGGCAGAAAACTTGTCCTTTTTATTGGTGTAATCATAACTACAGTTAGTTTAATCTTTTATGGATTAAGTAAATCATATCATTTCTTAATCATCTTTGAAATTCTTAAAGGTTTAGGTTCAGGTGTTTTCCCACCCACCCTAAAAGCGCTAATATCAGAACTAGATGATGTTGATAAGACTTTAGCTTTCTCTAAGAGAGGTATCGTGGCTAATCTTGGGGTAGCCATTGGAGGTTTAGTACCCTTATTATTTGCCAAGTTGTCCTTCCCTATTTATTTCATCAGTTCATCCATCATATATGGATTGATTACTATCTTCATCTTTAAGTTACCAAATACCAAAAAGAATAATAACCACTTGCCTTTCAAAGAGTTAAGCAAGAATCGGCGCTTTATCTTACTCAATATCCTTGCCTTCATCATTTGGGCTCTTTATATTCAGTTAAGAGTAATCTTACCTCTTAAAGGTAAATCTTTTCTAGTTAATCTAAGTATTATTAGTATAATTTTTAGTATAACGAGTGTCTTTGTGATAATCGCGCAAAGATTTATAACGCGACGAATTATCAAAAAGACTTCATACCTGAACTCTTTAAGTATAGGCGTAATCGCCTTTGGAATAGGATTATTACTCATGGGACAAGCAAAATCCTTTAGCTTACTCTTATTCAGTTCCCTAATTTTCATAATAGGTGAGATGTTCATTGCGCCTAGTCTTGATGCCTTAACTAGTAAGTTAGCTGATGAAAAAATGACAGGTGCTTACTATAGCATCTCCCATTTAAGTTTTGGTTTAGGTAGTGCTTTTGGTAGTTGGTTAAGTGGTGAACTGATGCAGCATTTTGGAATTAATAATATCCTTCCTTGGTTAATTTTATTTATCATGGCGATAATTACTTCAATTATCATTCGGCTAGCAAAATCTAAGTTGACAATTTAATTATAACACTTTTTTCTATTTAAACAAAAAATAAACCTTGCGGTTTATTTTTTATATATAATATCAAAAGTCATTACGATTTTTTATTATTAATTAGTACCCTTATAAACTTTCCATAATAGATTACCATTTTCATCTAAATAGGTTAAATACTCTAAATTAGAAGCTTTTTCATAAGCGTGCATCACAATATAAGTCTTACCATGATAAGTAATTTGGGAGTATTCATAAGGAGTAATCTCTTCATAGATACGTCTTCCTTGATAATCATAAATCACATAGGATTTATATGAATCATTTTCATTTTTCGCAAAGAAGACCCCACAATCAGTAAAGTCATCACCAGCTTTAGAAGAAATCGTGAAGTAGTCCTCTAGATTATTAATATTGTAATACTTATTATTGGATTTATTAACGATGAGGACTCGACCTTGATTAACTACACCAATATAATCATTAGTTAAATCGATGAGGAGTTCGCCGTTAGTGTTAATTAGACCCGCTTTTTTCTTGTTAGCGACAACCGCATAACCATTATAGAAATCTTTAGCGAGATCAACATCGTCATTAAGCAATAAATCGCCAGAATTATTAATATAGTTATATTTATGATCACGTCTAATTATTGCTAAACCTTCAATAAATGGATAAGCTTCATCATAAATTGGATTGAGGATAATTGTACCATTAGGTGCCATGTAACCCCATTTATCATCTTTTCTAAAAGGGATTATTTCAAAATGGGATAAATAAAGGTCTTGGAAATCTAAACTTAAAGTATACTCATTAATTACTTCATCATATTGTGGTTCAACGACAAAATCACCATTCTTATCAATTATACCAATCCTACCATTTTGATGCACGAATGCATAATCATTCATAAAACTATAGTTAAAGTCTTCTTGATAAGTGTAAGTAAGGGGAATAACTTCAGTGCCAGTGGCATCGATATAACCAACTTTTTTATCACGGACCACATAGGCTAATCCTTCCGAAAAACTACCAACGAAATCATATTTTACTTCCTTAATTGTTGTATAGTTTTTCTCAGCATCATTATATTTGATAAAACCAGTAAAATTACTTGATTCTAAATAGTAAATATCTTCACCTAAATATTGGATGTGTTGATATAAATGGTTTAAGACTCTTTCCCCACGAGTATTAATCAAACCATAGCGATTGTTTTTCTTAACGATAGCGAGATAGTTTTCATCAAAATCATAAGCTTCTTGAAATTCAAAAGCGATGGCTACTTCGCCACTTTCATCAATATAACCCCAATATTCCGTACGTTCATCAAATTCATAATAGGCAACTGGTAAAAGGACTTCTGTCAGTTCTCTAACCCGTGAAGTTGGGGCAATATTGTTTTTTTCTATAAAGGTAATCGCATAACCATTAGTTAAGTAATGATTTATAACAAAAATAGTTAGTATTCCAATAATTGTAAAGGTAATGATTACTGTTCTTACTTTCATTTTACCACCCATATAAAACTATTTTTAACGCTTATATACTATTATAATATAAACTTGATAAATTAACTATTGTTTTCGGCAATTAATTATTTATTTAATCTACGTGAAAATGTTCTAATAATTGGATAGAGGAATGCTACTACTAATCCTGACGCAAAACCATTATTATATAAATTCAATCCACCATGCAAACTAACCACATTTACTGTAACAGATAGATGAATATAACTAGCCACAAGCCCCACAAAAAAACCAAACTCACCCGCAAGTGGTGCTAAAGAGGTCCCAAAAAGCGCTGCTAATATGATGGATGTATCATTGATGTTCCAAATTTTAGTTACTGCACCGATCCCCACACCAAGAAGTATTGGGAAAACATTCTTTGGATGCTTACCCATGGCACTAAATCCAATAACAACTAGAATAGCTCCAGTTACAGGACCATTTAACTTACCACCAACAAGTAACACATATCCTAAGGAAAGCAGCCCCGTAAATCCCATATTAATCATCGTGATACTAAATCCATACTTAGATAAATAATCTGACATTAATTTACCTGTTTCCTTAAATAGTTGGGGATAATTACGTAAGGCAGTATTATCTGTTACTATTCCCACTATAATCATTAAGACAAATAAGATAAGGAGAAAACTCCCGATAAGGAGGTTATCACCATTAGAAACTAATAAATGGGGTGTTAAACTATATCCGATCGCATAATACTGATGATAATTGTCGTTATTAATCCTGCAGTTAACCCTGTATTATATAAACAATACCCTTGATGAAAACGGTAGAAATAACGTGATAACGGAACGATGATTAAACCAGTGAATATCCCGACAACTATACTTAAAATTATGCCTGTTTCTAACGGTAACCATTTTGAAAAGATAAACTCGCTTGTAAGTGGGGCCATCGCCATCCCAAAAAAAGCACTATACAGATGGTCACTAATTTTCTCACGTTTAATTAATGTATAGATTATTACTCCGAGAAACATAAACCACACATTAACAAGATTCTTCCCAAAAAGCGCAAAACCAGAAACAGAGAAAATGGCAGCAATCCCACTTCCCGTAATCTTCGTTTTCGTAATTTGGATTAAGAATAGACAAATAAAGGTAAGAAGTGCCGCATTAATAAAACTTGCCCCAATCCCCCCTACGAGGAAGTAATCGGTTATGAGGATATTGCGAGATATCATGATTGATTTTAAACCATTTAATATATTTATCAAACTATCAGTCATAAGTCCAAATATAAACAAGCTAAATGTAAAGGCATAAAGAAACCATTTGATAATATCTAACACCTCGCTATCATATGTTATTTATAGTTTCGGTCTAAATTTCGTTAATAATTCCTTTATCGGATGAAAGTTGAATGTTATAATGTTAGCGAGGTGTTATTGATGGATGACAAAGACTTACAATACTTTCTAACGAGGAAAAAGAAACTAGAAAACCAAGCGATATTTGGTTATATCATGTTAGGAATTAGTTTTATCTTATGGGTGCCGCTAGGAGCAGCAACTTATGGGGGAGCAGTACCAATATTACTTGCTGGGTTCATAGGTGGGGGATTAATAGCAGGCTATGCATCAAAAAAGTTTAAAGACTTAAGTCATGAGTTTAAGAGTAAATATCTCATTAAAGAAATAGAACAGATATATCCTGGATGTGAATATGACCCACGTAAAGGTTTCTCTTCTGAAGAAGTTTATGGTGCAAAAATCTTAAAACGACAAGATCGCTACTATTCTGAAGACTACATGAAAGGTGTTTATGAAGGAGTTGCCTTTGAAGCAGCTGATGTAACTTTAGAAGATGTGCGTCATAGTGGTAAACATACCCATGTAGTTACCGTTTTCCAAGGAAGAGTTTATAAGTTTCAATTTAATAAGAAGTTTAAATCTAATATCCTGATTAATCAACCCTCCTTTTTTGATGGACTCCTTGGTTGGAAGCGCGTAAAAACAGAATCAGTGGAATTTAATAAGGAATTATCCGTTTTTTCCGATAATGAACACGAAGCATTCTATATTCTCACACCCCACTTTATGGAGAAACTCTTAGAACTAGACCGTAAATATCATAATCGTATCACTTTTTCTTTTATCAATAATCTCTTATATATCGCTATCGATACAAGAGTAGATACTTTTGACTTAAAAATGTTTCGCCATTTTGATGAAAGTATCATTGATGATTATCGTAAACAATTAAATGATATTAAAGATTTCATTCATCATTTAAATTTAAATAATACCTTATTTATTGAAAAATAATGAAATGAATTTCTTTATAGATAAAGAAACAAGAGTATCACATTGATACTCTTGTTTCATTCTTACTTATCTCTTACCCGCTTCGCGAGATAGATATCAGGTTTACCTAAACCATTCGCATCGGGCATTACTCCTACAATTGTATAACCATTTTTCAGGTAAAACTCATAGGGATGATTGTTGAGATTCTTGATATTTTTAACCTTGTCCCATAAATCAACATATAAATCCTGATTTGCTAGACTTGTTTGATTATATTCATCATCACTACCTAAATAAATGGTATAGGCACCGCGTTTCTTTACTTCAACTTCAAATACTTGTAAGAGTTTTGAGCCATAACCCTGTCTTCGGTAGTCCTGATGAATAACTAATAAGTGTAATTCATAAACATTCCCATTATAAGTAGGAATTCCCCCTATTAAGCCAACTAAAGTATCGCCATTAACTAATCCTAAACAAATACGTTCTGGATTTAGTAAATCTTCAACCTCGAGTTTAGCATTCTCATCACTCTCGTAACAAGCGAAAGTACTTTGTAAAAGCTGCATCATTTGGCTTTTATATTTTTCACCATCATTAATTATATCGATGATGTCCATTGATATTTACCTTTCCGTTTAAACCTTTTTTCCAGGCTAATATCGTGATGATTAGAAGAATAAAGTTATAAGGATAAATTAAAATTGGAAATAAGGTTACAGCATAATGGATACCAACCATTAGCCCTAGGATCGCTGTTATAATAAAGAATACGACAGTTTGCCCTTTGTTGGCATTTTCCACAGGTTGTGAAAATGGTATGAAATTACCAAACACCCTGTAACAAATAATCGTAAAGATCAAAATCGTGAAAAAGATGGCAACTAAATCGGGAATTATCCTAATACCAAAAATGCATGTAAAGATAACACTTTCGACTAAATAAATGGGTACTAATAATCGCATGAGAAAAGCTTTAAGTGCAGCTTTTTTAAAGACAGAAAAGTCACTAATAGGTGTGCTATAAAAGACCCAAGCTGCTTTATAATTTTTTGAATAACGTAACATATATGTTACCATGGGCATCATGAAAGCACAGAAGTAGAGATTTAGATATTGTTTAGAATCAGCCAGTTTAGTTAAATCAAATCCTGACTGAAACATGAAGAGGAAAGGAAAAACCATGGACAAACCTAAAGATGGATATACCCGTAGTTTAAAATCACGTTCACTCTTAAGCATTTGATAACTAAAGCGGTAAAAGTTACGTTCTTCAGGGGTTTTATTGATGATGTTAGTGATAAACTTGCGTTTTTCTTTATAGGGTTTTTGCTTATCCCCTTGATTTAGTTTTAGTAGACTGTTTTCAAAAGTTCCTAGAGATTTAGTGTAAATAATAAAGGCAGTAATCGGAATTATGATAATGAGTATAGTATAGATGATTATCGAAATATCATAATTTGCTTCAAAGAATAGTTCAAATGGTCCGCCAAACCAGAAAGGCATGAGAAGATAATGATACCATTTACTAGTAAATTCAATATCGAATATTTCAGTGATTTCAAAAGCTCGCCCAATGATTTGGTAACCTATGGAGATAACTAAAGTCATAAAGATTTGGATATAGTTGATGATATCTTTAAGTTTTTCCCCGCTAAAAAATCTTAAAATGAATAAGTATAACAAGGTAGTGAAAACAATGATAAAGAGATTTAGTAACACTACTTCAAAGATAAACAATAAGACAAAGAGTAAGGCATATAAGGTACCTTCTAGATAAGTATACTTAATTAGTAGAGTTACCATCACAGGTCCTACTAATGATATAGTCACCAGGAATAAATATCTAAAGACATGAATGAATTTAGCCACTGTTAATACTTTAGGATTAACAGGTTTAGTTAAGATGATGGATTTATCTCGCACATCTAGTAAAACACTAGAAAAATCAGCAATAACAGTCATTAATAACAGAAACATTATAAGTCCAAAAATAAATGTCATAAGCGCCATTTTGTTATTGAGCACGATCGCAAGGGGTACCATCGTAAAAAATCCCATAAAAGCATAAATCAATAAGGAGATATGAAAAAAGTCTTTATCAGCCTGTTTTTTTGTTCGTCCCACACTTACTGGAACTCTCCGTGAATCCATAATGAATTTAATTTGGAGAATTTTTCTTAGCGTAGGATAATCAACCTTTAGTTTCTTAAAGATAAACTGAAAGCGGTCGAGAATCTTTAATGTTAGAAAATCTTTCATATTATCCCTCTATAACAGCCAAGATGTTTTTGGCGATATCTTCATGTTGATTAAAACCAGTTAACTCATTAAAGATTTGTTCGAGGGTGGAACCATGTACTTGATCTTTAAGATTTTCAAAACTACCATCAGCTACAATTTGTCCTTTATTGATTAAAATAATACGATTGCTAATCTTTTCTACAACTTCCATAATATGGGAAGAGTAAAAGATGGTTTTTCCTTTTTGGCTAAAAAGAGAGAGTAATTCTTTAATAACCATCACTGTATTCGCATCAAGTCCTGATAAGGGCTCATCAAGGAATAAAAGGTCAGGATTATGCAGTAGACTAGAGATAATAACTACCTTTTGACGCATCCCTTTAGAATAGGTATTAATGCGTTGATCATAGAAATCATAAATATCAAATAACTTCATTAGTTCCTTAGCTTTAACATCGACATCATTATCGCTTAGACCATACAATCCACCAATAAAGGATAAGTATTCACGAGCAGTTAAATTATCGTAGATTTCCGCAGCTTCTGGAACATACCCAATACGCTTTTTATATCCGACATTACCTAAAGCAATGTTTTCTCCAAAGATTTCTACTTTACCAGTATAGCCTGTAACTAAACCTAACATGATTTTTACGGTTGTTGATTTACCTGCCCCATTAGGTCCAATATAACCTATGATTTCCCCTTCCTTTACATCAAGGTTAATACTATTTAAGACAAAATTACTATCATATTTCATCGATAAATCAGTTATTTTTATAATGCTCATTTTTTCACCTTCCTACATGTCTTCATTGTACTTTTGATTAATAATCTTGTCAATTATCAAAAGTGTCCTTCCCTTTTTAAATTTTTTGCATAAATATATAACAAGAATGTTAAAAGGTGAAAGTATGGAACTTGATGTAAAACTTCTTATGGAAATCTATGGTTTAATCAATGAGTTTAAGAAAACTTACTACCTATTAAAAAATAAGCATAATAAACCTTATTCTCATCGCAACTATAATAGAACGAGTAAAAGAATGATTAAACCAACACGCAGTAATTGGGATAGATTTTGGTTAGGCTAATACAAAAGGATTACCACTAGGTAATCCTTTTATATTATCTATTTACCAGATATTAATACATCTTTGACTTTAATATAGGGATAGATTTCGTGACCAAAGTTCACTTGTTCCTTAGAAACTTCCGTGATATTTGCTAGAGCATCTTTAAGATTTAGGGTAATCATTGTTTCATTTAATGGATATTTAATTTCACCATCTTCGATATAATAACTGTTCTTTAATACTACTGATAAATCCCCATTATTATTAGGATTTCCACCTGAGATTCGATGTACTAAGACTCCACGCTTACAACTCCTAATCATTTCTTCTAGTGGAGTAGCACCACTATCAACGATGTAACAACCACCGACATTCGCACTACGAGGAAGTCCGGTTTTATTAGCTCCATATTGGTTAAGGACATAATTTTTGAGCACACCTTTATCAAAAATGGTCATGTTTTGGGCTTCAAAGCCATCATTAGTAACTTGATACCCCTTAACAATACGTTCATCTCTTGGAGCAGCATGGAGGGTAAATAAAGGTGAAGCAACCTGTTCATCAAGCTTATTAAGTAATGGACTGGTTTTAGAAATAAGCGGCATATTAGATAGGTATACATTTACCACGAAGAAAACTAACATGCTCATACAATCAGGGGTAATGATAACATCACCTTTAAATTTATCTGGTATACCTTTAGTATGGATTTGACCAGTAGTTTCCGTAAGTACACGTTTTAAGGTACCATAACTTAATAAGGCTTTTTCCAGTTTTTTAACATAATAACCAGTATAGTTGAAGGATGAACTCTTATCTCCTTCTTTTGCCGCAAACATACTAGAAAAATCGTAGTAACCTTCAGTTTCGGTGAAATCGACACCATTAGAATTCATTAAATGTTTCGTACTAATAGTAAAACTAATGGCTGTATCCATTAACTTAATAGTTGGGAAATTAACTTTAACTTGTTCCACATAATCTTGTAACAGGTCAAACATCTTGTTTAAATTCGGTTCACGATCACCACTGACAAAGACTTTTGGTTCTTGGAAGGGTGCGATGTCATAAGCTTCATCAACTTCGGAATTCGCACAAATTTCCACGACTTTATCAATGGCTTCATTTACACTTTGTTCATCGGTTTTATTAATTGTAATGGAACCTTGTTTTTGGTCCTTAATGACAGTCACGGAGTATTGATGATCGATGGTGGTTCTTAATAAGGAGATTTGTCCATTTTCGAGATTTAGTTCATATTTACGGTTAACACTTGTGCTACATTGGCATTTATCAACAATATTTTCCAAACGTGCTAAAGTGTGTTTTAAAATTTCCTTATTAGCCATATTACTCACCCCCGATATTTACTTTACACTTAATCGATGGTCCGCCCATACCAACAGGAATGGGTTGTTTTTTACCACACATGCCACCAGCACCGGACCAAGTCATCTCATCGGATACCATCGTTACGCTCTTTAAGACATCAAAGGCAATACCAGAGATTGTAGAATCCTTAATGGCTCTACCGAGCTTACCATTCTTAATTTCATAACCCATGTTAACAGAGAAAGTGAATTCACTTGTGGTATCAGCTTGGCCATTACCTGTCTTAGTTAAGAAGTAACCATCTTCAATGGAGGCAATCATATCTTCTAACTTGTCATTTCCAGGTAAAATGGCAGTATTCCGCATTCTGATTAATGGTTCATCATTAAACTGCCAAGCTCGAGCATTACCTTTAGGTTCTGTACCAAAGATACGGGCTGATTCTTTATTATGCATGTAGTTTCTTAAGATACCATTTTCAATAATAACGACATCTTCTGCGACGACCCCTTCATCATCCATATAAATGGGCATCGTTAGAGTCTTACCGTTATAGGTATGAGCAAAGTCCACTAGGGTTACTAAAGGTGAAGCAACTTCTTTATTCATGTATTCCGCAGCAATGGAACCGCCTAAAACTAAGTCGGCTTCCGTGGTATGACCAATCGCTTCATGGGCTAAGATACCAGCGATATCGCTCGCTAAAATTACCTCACATAATCCCGCTTTAGGCATTACACCTTCGCTCTTATTAACTAATTCTTGATATAATTTATCAATTTTTGGATAGAAGTTTTCCGGGTTATCGAGGAAGTCTTGGGCTTCGCCCAAACCACCGAAAACTTCATGGAGATTTACTGGTACTCCATCTTTAACTACAGTTAGTTGCACAGGAATGGCAGTTCGAGGAATAAAAGAATAGAACTCAACGCCGTCACTAGTAACAAGATTTTTTTCCATGGAAAGGAATTGGATACCCACATAACGTTGCATAACATTTGGATATTTGCTTGCTATATAATTATCAAGTAATTTGATAAATTCCTTGATTTCACCTTGACTTAATGACCTTTTCGTACTGCGAAAATCCTTTTCCATCTTCCCGACTGTCGGATTAAAAATGGCTTTGCGCATATCTAAGCGCGAATCTAAAAACCTCGCATTATTTTCCGCTTCACTAAGCGCGGCTCTGATACCAGCATCATCAACAACAGAATTAGACGCAAAACCCCAAGAACCATTCTTGTAAACACGGGCACTAACACCATGGTTGCGGTTTTGGCTGTTACTTATCATGTTACCATTCAGAAAAGCCATGCTCATCGTGCTATTAGCTTGCACACGGAGTTCTGTGTATGGCGTTAATAATGCTAGGTATTCCTTAAGATTATTCGTGTTCATACAATCCCCCTTTACTTTTATTGATTATCATAATAATAGCAAATATTTCTTGTTATTAACAGTACTTTCTCTAAAATTAATTCAATATTTATTCGCTTTTATCTTATATAATTAGACAATAAATAATATTGTTGTTAGTTAAATCACTATTTTAATAAAAATTTACAACAAATTATTGTTTTTCGATAATTTAATGTATATAATAGTAATAGAATTATCGAAAAACAATAATTTTATTGGAGGTCCTATGTTAACAAAAATCTTCTATCTTTTCTACGACTACAAGAAAAGTACCATTAACTTCATATCATTGATTCTTCTTGCCCTTGTGCTCGTTATATTAGGATTGCTAAGTAATTTCTCTACTACCAACTTTACCATTCTCCTAGAAATAATGCTTTATCCCTTTAAATTCATAAGTAACACATTAAAATCCCTAGCATTAACAGGAGCTGTTGGGAATGCCCTAGCTTTAACCTTATTTGGTTTAATCAGTTTAATCCCTGTAATTATTTATCTTTACTGCTGTTATAAAAATAAGAAATGCATAGAGATAATTGATTTATTCTTCTATATAATAATTAGTATCCTTACTGGTGTTATCATCTATTTATTAATCAATCCAACGCTTATCACGAGCCCCTTAGATTCAATAAACTTCCTCCATGAAGAAATCGAGAATTTTCTTCAGAATTATCGTAAAATTATTTATTTAGGTCTAATCTTAGTATTAATCCTTGTCGTAATTCTCTATCTAGTCTATCGTTTCTTAATAAAGAATAAAGAACAGCCACTAAACCTCTTTAAGGCAGCCAAATTCTTATTAGTAATCCAAAGAATTTGTTATACTTTTCTCTTTATCTTTGCTTTCTATATTATTCCGATAATGATTAAAAATGAAGTTAACAATTTAAGTAATATCCAATATGGAAAAGGACATGAAATTGTCCTAATCATTTTCGAGTATTTTTCATACTACCTAATGTTTTTTCTAATCTCTAGAGTATTACGCAACCTACATGATCTCTTAGTCAATTATACAAATGAAATTCTCTTTTCGATTGATAATGTAATGTTACTTAAGAATTGCAGTTCCTTATTCCTCATTTACTTTATTGCCAATCTCGCTTATCAGTTAATAAATAATGTATATCAGTTAATTTTTAAAAACAATATTCAGAATCTAAAGTTATCAATCGACTTCCCTTTTACATCTCTTACTCTGACACTTGTGTTTTACTTACTTGCTTTGGTAATGCGTCAAAGTTATGAAATCTATACAGAAAATAGTTTAACAATCTAACATGAGTATTTATGTCAATTTGGATGAGATTATTAAGAAAAATAATCTCACCTCAAAAGAATTAGCGGATATTATCGGCATTACCGAAGCGAATCTTTCTATCCTTCGTAGTAATAAAGCAAGAGCGATTCGATTTTCCACTTTAAATAAGTTGTGTAAAGTCCTCAAATGTGAACCAGGTGATATTATAAAATTTATTGATGATGATAATGATGGAGAGGATAACGATGACTAAATTAATTAAATACTTGATATTCTCATTTACCATCTTGATACTTTTAGGGTGTCAATTAGTATATATTGATAAAACAACTGAAACTAGTACCAATCAAGATATAATTCGAAAGCCATATGCCATAAAACTCAAGTTAGATGAGAATACAATAGATTATTATGTAACTTCTTATTATCGAGGGGACGATGAAGATAAAAAGTTTACTACTAGTCATTTTTATAGTAATGTTCATATCCATCTAATTGGTAATGATAAAGAAATTATCACAGGTAATTATCATTTCGATATGGATCGTTATCAATGCGTGATTTTAAGTTACTTATTCATTAACGAAAATGATGAAATTGAAGAGCATAATCCGGAAATGTTTTGCGAAGATCAAGCCCACATATCTTACACGTCCAATAATTATAGTCACTCGTTTACGATGAATTTTGTAGATGTCGACATACTAGAAAGTATTGAAATTGTTGAGTTTGATAAACATGACAACAAACTTAAAATCCAGCGCATCGATTTAAATAATCCTGAAATATCTGTCTTTATCTCCAAAGATGCCAAGGATTTTCTAATCAATAAAAAATACATTGACAAGAACGGCGAAGCTTACTATGTGCGTAAACTAGTAAATCGCACCGAGATTGAGGGATTAAATAATAAGTACTCCTATTATCCCGTTATTGGTTTGAATCAAGAAAATGTCCGACAATCCATTGTATTAAGATTCTCAGTACAGAATGAGGGGTTAGCAGTATGAAAAGGGTATATTTAGTATTAATTGTATTTGTTACTTTGTTCTTTATCTCAAGTTGTGAACTAGTTTCCTCTACTACAGAAAAAACAACGACAGAAAACAAAACGATCGAATATGTTGGTGTAAAAATCAGTATACTTGATAATTTCATTAATGATCCACTTGTTGACTATTACTACATTGATGGTGAAAAAGGTCTCTATATTTATGATGTCAGTGTTAAAGAATATCAAGATGATAGTGGTGCTCAAGTAATAGAACATGAAATAAACTATCATTTAACTCCCAAGTATAACTGTTTCTATATCACTACATTGATTAGAGAAAATGGTGATCTTAAAGAGTTAGATAGCAGTACTGCAACATGTACGGATTTTATGGCTAAATTCTCCCATTCCATAGGCTATGGTTATAAAGATAGCAAAGTAAATGAAAAGATAATTTTTAAGGTTAACTTTAGTTTTATGCCCAACTTTATAAGCTATGAGGTAATTGAATATGACCAAAGTCACAATAAACTTGTTTCTAAGACAATTACCTTAGATAATATCTCTGATGAATATATCATCCAACAAGACACTGCCTACTGTAAAATCATATATCAGTATTTAGAGGGTGAGGTTAGTCAAAGTGATGTTAAAATAATTGATCACAAAGATATCATTAATGGCTATACTGAACGTTTTTATACTCTAACTGAGAATGATGAACGAGCATTTTACATTATTCAGTTCAAAGTTGAACCAACAAATAGTTAAAAACATAAACAAAAGAAGATTATATTCTGATATGATCCCCTTAAAGTAGACAGTACTAAACTACCATATGCAGTAAAGCTGAAATTAGATGATTATAATTATGATTATTACATCATAAATTACGATTTAGGTATTAATAAAGATGTAACATTAACTAGAAGTATTTATATAAAGAATATCCATTCCCATGTTGTTTTTAATGAAAGTGAAACGATAACAGGTGATTATTATTTTGACTTAGATAAGTATCAATGCGTCACTTATAGTTTTGTTTTCTATAATGACAAAGATGAGATAGTAGAAGGTACACCCGAAACCATTTGCGATGATAAAAAAGAAATAACATACATAGCCAAAAACTTTACATATTATATTATGTTGAAATTTGTAGATATTGATTATCTTGAAAGCATTGAGGTAGTTGAATTTGATGCTGAGTATAGCAAAATCGATAATTACATGATAGATGTAACTAGTAATGATATTCCAATAAACATCTCAAAGGATACCTCAAATTTACTCTTAAATATGAAATACATTGACGCAAACGGCGAACCTTATTATGTACGTGAACTTATTAATCGCAGTAAAATCGTAAGTAAAGCTAACAAAATGTACAATTACTCCACTATCAGTCTCAATCAAAATAATGAACGCCAGATAATAACACTAAAGTTTACAACAGAAACTGAGGGGAAAACAGCGTGAAAAGAGTATATTTAGCGATTATATCCTTAACACTTATGTTTCTACTTTCAAGCTGTAAATTAGTATTAACATCAGAAATAACAACAAAAGAAAGAAGTATAATAAGACCTCTAACGAATTATGTAGGTGTAAAAATAACCTTATACAATCATTCTCTTATCGATAACACCATTGTTGATTATTACTATCTTGATGGTGAACTAAGTTCATTTATTTATGAGATAAAAGTAAATAAATATCGTGATAAAGATGGAGTTAATATTACCGAACATGATATCTACTATCATTTAACTCCCAAATATAAATGTTACTATATCACTTCATTAATTAGAGAAAACTGGGGAAATAAAAGAATTAGATCAAACTACACCTACATGTGCCAATTATGACGTAAAAGGTACTCAATCCTTAGGTTACAGTCTTAATTTTAATCAGGTTAATGAAAAGATTGTCTTTAAAGTGAATTTTAGTTATATGCCAAAATTAATCAGTTATGAGATAATTCAATTTGACCAAGATTTTAATAAACTTGCTTATAATACTCTTAACTTAGACAACTTGCTTAATGAAATAACCCTTCATCAAGATATGGCTTATTGTATTATCTCCTACGATTATACAGTTAGTTACTTTAGTGAGCCACAAAGAAAAGTTAAAATCCTTGATCGTAAAGATATTATTAATGGTTATACTGATAATTTATATACACTAACCGAATATAATGATCGAGCAGTTTATAAAATTCAATTACAATACGAATAATCATTAAAATATCGAACCTTCTGGTTCGATATTTTTATTGGTGCATTGAAAAATGTTAATGATATTGTTATAATATTTCAGTTGTAGTTTCTTGTTTAAGGAGGAACTTATGATTCAAGTTGAAGGAATAACTAAAACTTTTCAAGTCGCAAAACGAAACAAAGGCGTTATCGAGGCTTTAAAACATCTAGTAAGGCGAGAATATACTATTGTTAAAGCCTTAGATAACGTCTCTTTTAATATTAAGCAAGGTGAAATTGTCGGTTATATTGGCCCAAATGGAGCTGGTAAATCCACTACCATAAAAGTCATCAGTGGCATTTTAGTCCCTGATAATGGTACTTGTAACATAATAGGTTACACACCGTGGAAGGATAGAAAAGAATATGTAAAACATATTGGCGTGGTGTTTGGGCAACGAACACAATTATGGTGGGATGTCCCCGTCATCGATTCTTATCAGTTACTCAAAGATATTTATAAGATACCTACTAATGTCTATCAGAATAATCTTGAACTCTTAACGGAAACTTTAGAACTAAAGGAATTATTAAATACTCCTGTTCGTCAATTAAGTTTAGGTCAAAGAATGCGCTGTGAGATGGGGGCAGCTTTACTTCATGATCCGAAAATCTTGTTTCTCGATGAACCAACGATTGGCTTAGATGCCGTATCGAAAAAAGCAGTGCGAAACTTCATCAAGACGATTAATCAAGAGAAACAAGTAACAGTTATTCTTACAACCCATGATATGCGTGATATTGAAGAACTAGTGAATCGTATTATCTTGATTGGTAAAGGGAAGATCCTTCTTGATGGTACTTTAGATGAAGTAAAACTAAAGTTTGGTAGCGAAAAAACAATGGTCATAACTTATTCAACACAGTTTAAGCCCTTTGACTTCCCCATTGAAAACATCAATGGAAACCAATTAAGGTTTATGATAAATACGAACAAACAATCGCTACCGCAAATAATCGATAAGGTTTCCGAATATGTTCAAATCGAAGATATCGATATCAATCATCTTCCGATTGAAGATATCATCGTGAAATTATATAAGGAGTATCAATTATGAGGAGTTATTTAGTCCTCTTTCAGATGCGTTTTATCCGTGGGTTACAGTATCGGACAGCGGCTTTAGCGGGAGTCTTAACCCAGTTCTTCTGGGGTTTCATGTATATCTTAATCTTTGAAGCCTTTTATGCTAGTAGTTCTACACCACAACCCATTACTTTTCATCAATTAGTTAATATGATGTGGCTTCAACAAGCTTTTCTTGCCCTAATTATGTTATGGTTTCGCGATAGTGAAATCATTAATCAGATTACCAAAGGCGATATTGCGGTAGAACTCTTACGTCCCATTAAACTCTATGAATTTTGGTATGCACGACTCCTTGCCCAACGCACTTCTAGTGCTTTATTAAGGTTTCTACCGATTCTCATTGTTACCTCCTTGTTACCTTATCCATATAATTTTGTCCTACCACCTGATGCTTTTAGCTTTATACTATTTATCATCACCCTAGTATTAGGGGTATTAATAGTGGTAGCATTATCGATGTTAATTTATATTTCAATGTTTTATACCTTATCAGGCACTGGTTCAATTCTCATTTTTGGGGTTATTGGTGAGTTTCTGGCAGGGTTAATTATCCCAATACCTTTAATGCCTGAAGCACTGAAGCGAATTATTTATTTTCTACCCTTCCGTTATACAACTGACTTACCCTTTAGAATTTATGTGGGAAGTATCACCCATAACGAAGCTATAATTAGTATTTTAATACAAATTGTCTGGATCATTATCCTATATATCATCGGTAAATTGTGGATGAATAAAGCCCTCAAACGCTTAGTGATTCAAGGAGGATAAGAGATGTTGTATTGGAAATATGTAAAAATCTTATTTAAAAGTCAATTAGAATATCGCACCAGTTTTATCCTTCTATCCATTGGTCAAATCTTTGTTCCCTTCTCAGTATTCTTAGGAATATATTTTTTATTTCAACGCTTCCAGGAAATAAAGGGCTGGTCCTTGTGGGAAGTAGCCCTTTGTTATGTAATTATTCATATAGCCTTTTCTCTAACTGAATGTTTTGTGCGGGGCTTCGATAATTTTTCTCGCTTAGTTGTAACAGGTGACTTTGACCGCATCCTAGTTAGACCACGGTCAACAATAGTGCAAGTTCTAGGAAGTCAATTTGAATTTACCCGTATTGGTCGTTTATTTCAAGCAGTGGTAATTTTTATTATTGCACTTACAAAAGTGCAAATTGATTGGAATATCATTAAGATACTCACATTTATATTAATGATTATTAGTGGCATCTTTATTTTTGCGGGAATTTACATGATTGGTGCAACACTATGTTTCTTTACTATTGAAGGGTTAGAAGTAATCAATATCCTAACTGATGGAGGAAGAGAAATCTCCCAATATCCCATCAATATATATAAGGATTGGGTGAAAAAGCTTTTTACCTTTGTAATACCTTATGGTGTAGTTAATTACTTACCACTTCTTTATGTCTTAGGTAAAAATAATCAGGTCATTTATGCCTTTACTCCCTTACTAGGCATACTCTTTATCATCCCTTGCATTTTGATATGGAATTATGGCGTTAAACATTACTTATCTACAGGTTCCTAAGATGTGAGGTTAGTTAGCCATCTTTTCTTTTTATATAATGCCATACTAATAGTCGCATTTAAGATCCTGGTCGCTTCTACCGCCAAAAAGAGTGGTAAGATGGGGAAATGAAGAACATAACCACAGATTATGGCAACAGGTACTTTCACTATCCACATGAAAATGGCATCTAAAAGTAAAACTTCATATACCCTCCCCCCACTCCGTAACACAAAGAAGGGTATCCTTGTTAACATCGTTACTGGAGCCATAAAGGCGTGGATAAGAATTGCATATGTTGTTAATACCTTAGTTTGGGGTTGGATATTGTAGAAGTGTGGAACGATGAAGGAAATGATGCTTAAGATAAAGGTTATGATGATTCCCATCCCTACTGAATAGCCTAACAAGTAATTAGCGTTATCTTCGGCTTCTTTAAGTTCATTATTACCTAAATGGATACCAACAAAGATATTAGCTGCTGTACCTAAGCCACTAGCGAGTATATAGACAATCTGACTTATCACATCAGCAATATTAATAACGGCGATTTCCTTTTGCCCTAAGTTGCTGTAGGTTTTAAAGATAATGGTTAATGCTGAAGTGAATAAAACTTCATTAAAGAATAATGGTACAACCTTCACAAAAGTCTTTCTGACTAAATCTAAATCTATTTTAAAGTAATTAGCAATTTTCGTCTTAAAAGGATAATCATTCTTAAAAAATAATACTATGTAGACAATTAACTCCATGATACGCGCAATGACCGTCGCTATGGCTGCTCCTTCAACTCCTAAGGCAGGAAAAATCCAAAAACCATAAATTAATAAGAAGTTAAGGAGCGCATTTGTGCTCATTCCCACTATAACCGCAATCATAGGGATATGCGTAAGTTTAAGTGGACGTAAAGTGAAGGCAAAGGCACTACTAATACTTAATGGTAGATAACTCCATATGACGATTTTTAGATATTTTACACCATGTTTATAGGCATCAAGATTTGCATCGACAAAGAATCCAATAATTCTTTGGGGAAATAATACTCCAACAAAGAAAAAGAATAAGGTAGCTAAACTCGGAAAAATAAGTTTAATGGAAAAGATTTTTTGTACTTCCTGATAATTACCTTGACCATAATATTGGGCGGTAAAAATCGCGGCACCTTGACAAATTGATACTAAAATGGGATAAAAGATTTATAATATTGATTGGCAACTGCAACTCCAGCGATTTCTCCTTCCCCTAATTGACCTACCATGATATTATCAAGAAAGTTGATAAAATTTTGCACAAAGAATTGAATAATAATTGGGATAATGATAATGAATAGTTCTTTATAGAAAATTTTGGGAGCGATATATTTTCTTAACATAACTTTACCCCTATACCATAATAATAAAAGGTTGGCTAACCAACCTTTTTATTTACGTTTACTTACATAACTTCTTAAGGCATCAAGTAAATAATCATTTTCTTCTCTTGATTTCAGTGAAATCCTAATATATTTTCCATCTAACCTTGGGAAGTTACGGGTATGACGGACAACAATACCTTTTTCTAATAAGTACTTAATTATATCAATATCATCTTCTACTTCCATTAAGAAAAAGTTAACATCACTAGGTAGATATTTGAAACCAAGTTTAGTGATTTCTTTAAAGAAACGATTTCGTTCTTCTTGATAAAATTCTTTCGTACGCCTTATGAAATCTTCATCATTTAAATAGACTTCACAAACAGCTTGGGCGATACTATTTACACTCCAGGTAGGTTGGCGTCTTTTTATCTTTTCGATATTATCTTTATGACTTAATACGTAACCAATTCTTAAGCCTGACATATTGAAGAATTTAGTAAGACTCCTAAGTAGATATACATTACGATAATTAACTATATCTAAGGTGCGTTTCGCTTTAGGCATAAAGTCGATATAAGCTTCATCGATAATGATATCTGTATTATGACTTGCAAGTTTCATAACCACTTCATTCATAATACTATAGTCAAAGAATCTTCCTGTGGGATTATTCGGATTACAGATGATTATAGCTCGATGATGTTCTTTAATTTCCGTAAAATCAAAGACATGTTCAACTTTAGCATCATAAGCTTTAAACGCTTTTTCATATTCAGAATAGGTGGGATGAAAAACTGCAACTGTTTGATTTTGATAATACGAAGCAAGAATATAGATTAACTCATTTGTGCCATTCGCAAAAAGGATGTTTTCGATTGGTACTTGATCTTTAACGGAAATGATTTCTTTTAATCTTCTTACCTCATCATCAGGGTAGTCATTAAATAAAGCTTCATAGTTAATATTGAATGGTTTTGTTCTGGTAATCGCATTACCATTATCACTATAATCAATCACTTTTTCCGGCATGGGAATCCCAAATTGCTCATAAAGTTTTTCTGGATTAGCACCATGCATACGCCACTTCATAAGCATCACCTAATAATATAATATTATCTATCCTAATTATAAGCGATTTTCCTCAAAATAAACATAATACCGGAGACATCCGGTATTATACTTGAATATTATCTTCAATATTTTCTTCTACGGGTGAGGTTACTACAACCTCTCCCTCGATAACTTCATCCTGTAGCTCTGGTTTAGGTAAACCATATTTCAACACGAGTGCTGTAAGCAGTGATAAAATACCTAAATCAATACCAATGCGAGAAGCTAAACCAATGAGTGGCAAGAAGTTAGTAATAATTGATGAGATTAAGCCTGGGAGTGAAGCACTGATGACCATTCGCGTTAAAGCATTAAATACAATGTAAGGTAAAGCGATGTAAGCAGTAAGTTTATATGCTTGACTAAATTTATTTTCACCAGTACGTTTCTTAATCATTGATTGCACAATTGAAGCCATTACGAGATGGGCAAGACTGTAATAGATGGTCGCTACGATTGTTATAGTAAAGATGTTTCTAACGCTTGTCTTTTTAACAAATCCTTCAATAGTATCTATTAACTCATCCATTGTTTGGTTAGGTTCAAGTTTCATCGCATCAATTAAAGTTTGATATTCAAAGGCATTACCGCCATAATAAACTTTTGATTTTGTAAAGACAACCGTCTCAGGGCTAAGATCTTTAGCATCCTCATCATTAAAGTTTAAATCAATAATTAGGCCTTCATATTCATAATAATCTTCATAACAGTCCAATTCATACTCAACAATTGCACAACCTGTCTCTTTCGCAAAGGAATCTAGACCAGATGTGAGGACAGGTAATAAATGAGTATTCAGAACAACGACAATTGAAATTGCATAGAATAGACCTGATAATAATAAGGATAGTAACGCAAATCCAAATCCTTTTGTCGATAAAGCATAGATCTTTTGAAAAAACTTCATATTATACCTCCTAAGTTATTACTACTATTATATAATAATCTCTATATATTTTGAATAGAATATTCTATTTTTAATTCCCTGAAAATAAAAAAACTACACAAATGTGTAGCTTTAAATAAGCGAATCTTTATGGACAAATTGATTTAATTGTGCACTATAAATATAATTAATCGCTTTTAAACGATCAACAATCACATCTGGATCTAAATTCAAATCCTCGCATAACTCTGGTAAGTTCTTATAATATACTCTTAACTTAGCATTAATAAAACTCAGCAACATTTCGTCACTCATTTGGAGAATCTTTTCGTTATCCATAATATTCACCCACCTCTATTTACTCCTATTGTAACATTACTCAAAATAATATTCAATTATTCATAAACATTGAATATAATAATAATTCATTATAGAATAAAAAATGAACCTATTTATGATATGGAGGATAATATGTGCGGACGCATCACTTTTACTTTAGATAAAACAGATCTAATCACCATTCTTAAAGACCGCTATGATATCGAAGAAGAGGATATTGATTATTATTTACCAAGATATAATATCGCCCCAACAAATCAAGTCTTAGCGATTATAAATGATGGTAAGAAAAATCGGATTGGACCACTAAAATGGGGTTATGTACCACATTGGGCAAAAGATAATAAATTCATGGCCATTAATGCGAAAGCAGAAACCATCGATGAGAAACCAATGTTTAAAGATGCTTTCAGAAGGCAACGCTGCATCATTTTAGCTGATGGCTTTTATGAATGGCAGAAGTTTGGTAATCAAAAGCTACCATATAGAATTATCCTTAACGATAGTAAACTTATGGTGTTTGCTGGTTTATGGAATGCGAATATTTTAGAAGATGGTACCAAACAGTTTACTTGTACCATCTTAACAACTAATCCAAATGATTTAATGAAAAATATTCATGACCGCATGCCAGTAATCCTTAATGAAGAAACGGAAAAACTATGGTTAAATCCTCGAATATCTGATTTAGAGTTACTAAAATCATTGTTAGTGCCTTATCCTGATACGAAAATGACTGCTTACCGGGTATCAGAAGTTGTAAATAATGCGAGATTCGAGTCACCAGAATGTATAAGACCCCTATCCTAGTTTATACTAAGATAGGGTGAGATAATGAACCGTAGTCATAAACAACAATTAGAAAAGTTAAAGGCTAAGAATTTTTATACTAAAGAAGATTTAGAAATGGCAGAAGAACTATTGAAGCAAGAAGATCCTAGTTTTAAAGAAGAAGTTGAGATTGTATATAATAAGATTAAAAAGATCTTAAGTTTAAACAAAAATCACGAGGAGAACTCGTGATTTTTTAACCTATTAAGTATAATGCAATAATAACAGCGGATATACAGAAACGAGCAATATGATGTGATAAGTTAACTTTCTTATACATATATAATCCATTTAGAATAGCAGCTATATGAATAATAACTAAACTTACGATAACAGGAATAAGGATTTCTCTTCTATCTAACAAAAATAGTAACAAAGAAGTAAAGAGAACTACACCACCAACAAGCATAACCGTGTTATTAACTGGAGTAACTTTTTTGAAAAAGTACTGGCTGATACAGGCAAGAATAGTCATGACACTATAAAGAAAGCCAATTACAAGTAGAATAACATGATAAATGCTCATAATATCACCTCGATGTTTTCTTGCTCATTATTATAACAGATTAACTAAATTTCATCAACATGAATAAAGGCACAAAAAATTAATTGTGCCTTTTATATTATGATTAATAACACTGTAACACTAACCATGTTTTATCAAAACGCTTATTTCGCAAATCTTCCTCTTTTATCATAAAGTAGAGCATTCCCATATCACACCACATCATCTTGCACTCTTCAACAGAATCTAACTGGAATAATAAAATCCATTCTTCTTTATCTTTATTAATGCGTTTTAAATCAGTACGCACAATTTTTTCTTCCTCATAATGATTGATATTTAAGTTAACTATGGCACATGTTTCTCTAACATCACCTTGAATATTTTTACAATAGCCAAGTAAATATGTTTCTTTACCATTTTCTAGTGCTATATAGTTAAGATAATTATCATTATTAAACTTACGCTCTTCATAGGATGGTAATGACCATTTATTGCGGAAAGATACCTGACAGGTAGGGAATATACTATTTCTTTGGTGCTTTAGTTTTTCAGGATAATCTATACGTATTAATGGTTGTTCTGAAGTATCATAATATAATACTCGGAAGCCATTCTTATCGCTATGAATATTACCCTCGGGCATATTCACACAATCATAAAAGAAATATAGATGTCCAGTTCTTGGAAGTAAGGAACCATCATGCAAATTACTTATCTCTTTTAAATTAATTTGGGCAAGAAATGCTAAAAGGACATCACCATTGCTTGGCCAATGAAATCCTAAAAAGATATCAGGATGTCCACCTATTTTTGATGCCCCAATAGGGATATTTTCTTCATTAATCTTTACCAAATCAAGGTAAATTGCTTGTTTAGCGATTGGGAATAGTTTGGCTGTATATTTTTCTAACCCCACTCTTCGCATTTCTTTTTTGAAACTTTCGTCAATAAGCTCCAAAACATCCTTCTTTCCGAATAAACCCATCCTAATTCCTCCGTACCTTATATAAATAACATCTAATATTATTTACTCATATTTTCTTGTATTTTCACCTTTGTCTTTATTTTTACAAAAACAATCATCAATGTGATCATCAACTACACCTACGGCTTGAAGATATGAGTAAATAATCGTGCTACCTAAAAATTTAAACCCCTTATTTTTTAAATCTTTAGCGATTTTGTCAGATAAATTTGAGGTGGCTGGTATTTCTTTTAGACTTTGATAATGATTGATGATGGGATGATGATTAACATAGCTCCATAAAAAATCCGCAAAACTTCCGTACTCTTCCTGAATTTTCATATACTGCTTCGCATTATTAATAGCAGCTAAAATCTTCAGCCTATTTCTAATGATACCCTGATTATTCATTAATTCATTTATCTTTTCTTCATCATATTGACTTACTCTTACATAATCAAAGTTATCAAATGCATCTTGGAAATTCTTGCGTTTTTTTAAAATGGTATGCCAACTTAGACCTGCTTGAAACATCTCTAAGATTAACATTTCAAATAAGCGTCGATCATCGAATACTGGTTTTCCCCATTCTTCATCATGATACTGCATGTATAGATTGTCTACATAACACCAGTCACACCGTTTCATGTTTCCTCACCTTTAATCCTTATTCATATTATATCAAGATTATTTTGATATTTCAGTAATATTTTATTTTTTCTTTAACTTTTTACAATAAATTCCATAATATGCATTTTAACATAAAACCATAAGAAAAAAGGGTTATTTGATATGATCCCCTTAAAGTAGACAGTACTAAAAAATAAAATGTACTATCTACAGAAAGGGGATTTTTCATTTGGGAAGAAAAGCTAAGTTAAGTAAAGAAATGAAGTTAAGAATAGTTCAAGAATATTTAGATGGAAATA
>JAAYWZ010000068.1 GCA_012516175.1 Bacilli bacterium | reverse complement strand
CCGTAATGTGATAATTGATTTTAATTGGCTTATCGTTAAAACGATAAGTAAATGTTAAACCATCAAGTTCTTTAGGTAAGACAGGATCTAATACTAAGTCATGGTGATAAGTTCTGACTCCTAATATATTGCCAATTAACTGGTTCAAGTAGATACCCGGACCACTTGAGTAGATCCGCCAACCACCTTTTACACCGATATCACCAGTCTTTAATTTGCCAAAATCATGACGGGCTTCATAACGGTCATAAAAGTTAGCGTCGCTACTTGAAAAATATGTGTTACTTTGGCGTCTTAAAGCATTGGGTACATGATCTTGAATATTTATAGGATTTATTTTAAGTAAGCCTTCATATGCATCTTTGGCTTTACCAATTTTTGCCATCGCTTCAATATAACGTATATGTGCATGTACATATAGTAACCCAATTTCCCGACCAAAATTCGCAGCTGTTTCGGCTCTAGTGAAATAGGTATTTATTCCACCTTTATATTGTACGGGTCGATCCATTAATCTTACACCATCTAAATGTTTAAACTTATCTTCGATTAAGTCATAATAAGTTTCTACTTGATTTTCATCAAAAATTTCACTAATGAAACCGCGATTAAATGGTAAGAGCCTATATGATACACCTGTTTCCTTATCCTCAGGATGGAGGATATATTTTACTTCCTTATCAAAGAGAATGAATCCCGCTGGTATACCATTTTTGATGAGATACTTATCGAAATCTAGCCGCATCTTATCTGCAAGTTCATTAATCTCTTCAGCGTACTCGCTATCATATTCTTTTAATGCTTCTTGAAGATACTTGAATGCTTCATAAGTTAACGCTACGGTCCAGCCACTCACCATTTGATTTGTTAAAGCTTTATTGGCAGGTTGTAATGTATCATCCCAATCCCCACCCCCGTAACAAGATAAACTTGTTCCGGGAATGAAGTTATCGATAATCGAGTTGATTTGGCGCTTGATATGTTCATATAAGGTTTCAGTTAATTCTGTAAATTCTCCTTTATCGCGATCAAGATAGGGTAATTTTTCTTCTAAAATGGTGTAATCTTTTGTCGCGAGCAGATACATTGCGAGTAACCTTAATGGCCAGACAATGATATCGCCATGGGAATCATGAGCGAATATATTATAGTATTTATCAAACATGAACCATTGGGGAAAATCACCATTTTGAATAAATTCGCGCGTGTAAACTTTGCAGATAATATCTTTAACTACTGAGTATTTCTGTGTTACCATAAAAAGTTCCGCTGGTCCCTGACAAACATCTCTTGTTCCCCACGCTGCACCATTGTATTGTTCAAGACCATGGGGTGAAGCATAATGAATGAGCGCATTGTGACAATACCAACGTACTAAGTCATTAAATTTCGCGACCTCTTCTTGGTATTCATTATTTATATCTAGATGGAAATAATTCATTACTTCATCAATATAATTATGATATTTTTCTTCTTCAACAGTTAAAGAAAACTCTTGATCATTTAAATCCTGACCATCAATTAAGCCTTGGATTCGTACTTCTATTTGATCTACATCCGAAAACTCAAGTACTACTAATGGTTCATGGCGATTAATTTTATCAGTGAAAAAGCGTTCATCAAAATGATAAGTAAAGTTTTGGGAAGTTTCAAGTTTATAGGTTAAATTAGGATAATTACTATAACTTAATGTACAGGAATCGGGATAAAATTTAATTGTTTTACCATTAACTTCATAACTGAAAGGTGCTTCATATTCGCTAGAACCTAAAACTAGATGATTTGTTAAAAGGAATTGATATTTCCGACCTCGTTTGCTTTCAACCCGGAGTAATTGTTCAGGTCGATTATAGGCGATCATCGATGTAATGGTTAGAATATCATCATCGAGTTTATATAGCCATTTAGCATAGTTTAATCCCAGTTCATATACAGAAGGCACACCAAGTAACTTATACTCATCATTGATTTTAATAAATATCCGCTGCCCAGTAATCTTCTTTATATTTAAAGGATTACGAATATTGCTAAGGAATTTATGGAAATTAGTATTGCCAACGACAATATGACAGTTAAATACACCAAAGATATAGTTGGTTGCTGACAGGAAATTATCACGAATGAACAAACTATCTCCATTCAGCAACATATGTCCATGTGGTCTTTCTACCAGGCGTTCTTTCGCTTGGAGGACCACATGGATATTGTTGCCCGTAAAAAAGGAGAGGAGATATTGTTTGTCATGTTCTTCATGACGTTTAATAGGATATAGTGTATCTATTTCATCATTAGTTAATGGTAAGCCAGTTAAGATATTGTTGAAATTGATATCAAGTTCAAGTTTTTTACCTTGTTCCTTGTTAAATGCTTTAAAGTCTAGTTGATTATATGTATTAACTATTTTATCAAAATAGCGAATATTCTCACTAACTTCAGGTATATTATCCTCATATAAACCATAGAAGACAAACCTAGTTTTGTCAATTAAAGTTACACGTTCGGATTGTAATGCTGTATAGGCAAATTCATATTGATAATTGCGGTTTTCTAATTGATTACATAATAATGCTACTGGTTCATTTGTTAGTTTATAATCAAGGCCAAAGAATTGGAAACCATCGGTAGAGTAACCAACATTTTTCGTAAGTGAGCCATGTTGAAGATAATGTGGTACTCCTTGGTTTTGTCTTGTACATACCGTATAACCGAGATCGTTGATAAAGACGCGATGGTCGAGATATTGACAGACATAAGCTTCATTACTATTAATACTACCAGGATGAGCTAAACCTACATCTTGACCATAGATAAGATCAATGACTTGACCTTGGTTACTACGATTTTCAATATCAATTGTCCAAAACCAAATGTTTTCTAAGACAGTTAAGATTACTGTATATTGAAGTTGATGAAACTCACCTTGATAATAAACTCTGTTTCCATCAACATAAAAGTGACTTGGTGAGTTTATACCAATTAACCTTGTATAATATATTTTATTATCTTTAAAAACTCGCAAATATAAGTTACTAACACTGCCTTCTAAGTTTGTTCCAGTTAGAAGGTTGATTTGGACATTATCTTTATTTATAGTGCGTATATCGCCACTATCGAGGATATGAAAGACAATTCCTCCATTAGTAACAGAGAAAGTTTTAACTGTATTATTATATTTCATGGACATCCCTCGATTCTAATGATTCTTATCGAAACGTTTCGAATAACATCTACATTATACAATATAAATGTACAAATGTAAACTATCATTATAGGCTAATGGTTGTAAATTCCAAATTAATTATAGCTTGTTGAATATACTCATTCTGCATAAATACTTGCCAGATAAATTCATTCTGATAATTTTGTAACATCAGTAAAGTAATGCCTTTATTTATACCTATTACATCAGAAGCAATCCAGGGTTCCTTGTTTTCAAAGTTATAACTATCCAGGTAACCATATTTTCCTTTAAGTCCTTTGATGGTCTCGAAATAACGAATAGTATCTTTAACCTCATCTTTGAGGAAGACAATGGAACCAATTGCCCCACTAGGTGGAATCGTACCAGCATTCTTATGGGCATCATCGCTATAACCCGATGGTTTAGAGCCATAATAACCGCTATATCCACTAGGTCCATCACAAGCAGTCATGCCCCAAGAGTTTTCACCAAAAGTTTTGAATTGATTGGACACATCAATAGCGTATTGGCGATTTGCGATGGTTGCATGAACTGAGTTCTCAAACCAGTTTACCTTTTGCCGATCAACAATATTACGAAAATCAATCCACGCATGGGAATATTGATATGTAAACAGTGAGCCAAACCATGAATGAATAAAGGGTTCACCTTTATAGGCACGGCGATCACGTTTAAAACTATAATAAACGATTGGGTCAATACGATAGTCTTCATTTGGCGTGCCACTAGCTAAGAAGTAAAGAATTAACTGCTCAGCATAAAAATCCCAATGTCCTTGAAAACTAGGTGTTTTATCTGGATAATAAGCCATATAAAACATATTCCTATTCTTGTCAACAAACCAGTTCCAATTCACACGTTCATATAACTCAGCAGCTAAACTTCTTACTTCTCCACCAAAATACTCACCAACAAATAATACACCTGCCATAAGTAGGGCAGTATCGATACTAGATACCTCGGAATTCCATTCCCTTTTGCCTGTATTGATATTCACAAAGTGATAGTAGAAACCATTATGATGATCCATGTTTTTCAGTGTATTTAAAGTACCTAGTACCCGACTTTTTCCTTCGTCATAGGTTATCCACTTATTTTCAATCCCAATTGGAATAGCAGTTAAACCGAAACCTACACTAGCAATCGAAGCGATTGAAGGGTTGCCTGGATAACGGTCACGAATAAGACCATATCCAGGACTATTGGGATTAGTATTAGCTTGTTCAAAAAAGAAGTAAAATGAACTCTTCATCTCTTCTAAGATAGCATCTTCAACATCCACTTCTCCCTTAGTTGTCTTACTTTTATTCTGACAACCAAAAACGATGAATGTACTCAAAACTAACAAAAGAATTAGCTGCAGTCTTTTCATTTTACTCACCTGTAATTCCAGTACGTTCTACACCTTGAACGAACCAGCGTTGTAGTATGAAATACATTATTAAAAGTGGTAAGAGGCTTACCAAAGTTCCCGCCATTAGGACAGCTTCACTCCACATATCTTGGAAGTTTTCACCTAAATTATTACCATTTTGCGGATAGATATTGCGGAAAGTAGCCGCAAATCTACTAAGTTCAATTGGTAAGGTTTTCGCATTTGGTATGTATAAACTAGTTAAGTATGTTTCATTCCAATACCATACGGTACTAAATAGAAATACAACAATTATTGCAGGAATCGCAAGTGGTATGGCAATTCTAAAGAATATGCGAAGTGGTCCAGCGCCATCAATGCTAGCAGCCTCATCAAGTACTTTTGGCACCATCCGGAAGAATTGATAAAAGATAAAGATGAAAATTGCACTTTTAAGTCCTTGACCAAATAATGCTGGGAGGAGGAAGGCGAAGACGCTATTTAAAATTGTTATTTTAAATCCGAATAGACCTGTAAGGAATTCACCTAAGCGTTTATAAAAAATATAAGTCGGAATCATTATTACTTGGGGTGGAATAATGAAGGTAGAAAGAATAATAATTAATAAAATTTTTTTACCTTTAAAATTAAAACGAGATAAGCCATAGCCTGTAATTGCACATGCAACTGTTTGGGCAATAGCAGGTAGAATCGAATAATAAAGGGATTCAAGTACAGATCTTCCAAAGTTAATGATTGTAAAGACTTTATTATAATTACCTAAGTATAAACTTCTAGGAATTAGTCCTACAGTTGGATTAAGTACATCTAATGGACTTTGAAAACTCTGTAAGAGTAAGGTTAAGAAAGGATACATGAAAGCAAACGCAACTACTGAAATCAAGAGATAAATAAAACCGCGTACTAAAACACCTTGACGTGCCGTTGTGCCCACTAAGTATTTTTTTGCTTTAATGGCATGCGGATTAGTATTAAAGAAAGTATCTTTGTATTCATATCTAGTAGTGTTATATACAAATCCTTCCGTATAGAAACTAACCTTAGGCTTTTCGCCCCGTTGAATAGTAAAAAGCAGAAATAGTATTCCAACAACAAAAAGTAACACAATAAAGTAAATCCAAGCCTGACTTGCCGCATAACCAAAACCTTCATTAGCGACAATACTAAACATATTTTGTTTAATTTCTTTTATTACCTCGTTATTATCAAACGTGGCAAGCATAATAAAGGTATAAATGAGAT
>JAAYWZ010000067.1 GCA_012516175.1 Bacilli bacterium | reverse complement strand
TAACTCCGATTGAATATCGAAATCAAGCCTTAGCTTAAACACTTATTTTTTTTATTTCCACTGTCTACTTGACAGGGGGCTGTTCAATAACAGGTTATCAAACCTGTTTATTGTATTGGTATAATAAATTTAATATTTAAGAGTTTATTACTATTATAAATAATATTTCATTTATATCAATAATAAATTCTAACACTTAATTCTCTTTAAAATCCAATTCAATATTACCAGAAGAACTTTTTATTCTAAGCGCCTTACTACCACTTGGATTATAGATGCTACCATCAATTCGCTTTCCTTGGTAATATATCTTCCCCGATGTGACGCGAGCATCTACCTGATATTCATTAACATCTCCATATAATATGACTTTAACATTACCACTTGATAATTCTAAATCTACATCATCACACTCACTATCGATAATATGGACAAAACCACTAGAAGAACGAACTTTAATTGAATTAAGTTTACTTGCGTATACTTTAGTAAACCCAGATGATGATTTTATATCTACTTCAGTTAAAATATTAGCTTCTTTTATGTCAATATTACCACTTGAAGATCTAATATTTAATGAGTTAGCATCAAACTTACTTAAGTCAATATTACCTGAAGATAACTTTATATTTGATTCATTATCAACTTCTACTTCATTAAGGGTAACATTACCACTAGAAACTTGAATATTTAAAGTTGTAAAATGAAAATCGCTTATAGAAATATTACCTGAGGCTGTTTCAATAGTAGCCTTACCAGTAAAAGATTGCGGTAAATAGACATTAAACGTTGCTACTTTACTAGTTGTAAAAGTGATATTAAAGAAACGATACTTTAAATCTTTTTTGTTATCAATTGTTAATACATTATCTTTCATACTGACAATTTTTTTATCATATTCTGATTCATAATACTCTAACTTATAACCAATTTCATCGTAAATATGAAATACAACATTTCCATTATTTATTTTAATCTTGATTTCTTTAACTTCTTCATCGCCCACTTTTTCGACAAAAGTATAATCATCATCACTACTAAAGGCATTTACAATACCCTTAAAATCCCCACCATTTATAACTAAACCAGTAATAGTTAGTAGTACTCCTAACGAGAATACTGCAATTAATATCTTATTAAGCATTTACTTCTTCTCCTTTCTTTGTTTTCTTTTTAATTGTTTTTAAAAATAATCTATTTATTTTATTTAGTAGTAATTTCATCGCTTTATATAGTTCTATAGTTAAGCCGATTAAGAATGCACTACTCATAAGGCCTAAACCTAATTGTATAAAGATACTAGCAATGTCTCCACCTGTACTTAAAGTGCTAAAACTATGAATAAATACTGCTAATATTACACATATCCCAGTAAATCCAAATACAAATATTAATGTGAATAAGACAATAAATATACTTAAAAATAAGACCGCAAAGGCAAATCCTAATGGCAAAAGAATTGGTGATGAACATATACCTAAAATGATTATAAAACTCTTTAATGAATTAGATATTTTTTTATCACTCCGTTTTAGGACGAGATTAACTTTGATTTCATTCGTAATATCATCAATATTACCTAAACTCGCAATGGCATCTTCTTCAGTTAAACCATTTTCCATCTTATCCGCAATTATTTCCTCATAATAAGCTAAGATTTCCGTGATTTCTGACTTATCAAAGCCTTTTAAATTATTACTAATCGCTTTTAAGAATTCCTTTTTATCCATTTTTCACTCTCTCCATTATAAAGTCATAGATTCTTTTCATATCTTTCCACTCATTCAAAAATTCATAGATATTCTGCTTACCTTTATCGGTTATCTTATAATATTTTCTTAATCTACCATTATGTTCTTTAGTATAAGAAATGAGAAATTTATTGTCTTCTAGCCTTCGTAAGATGGGATATAAAGTTGATTCTGACATTTCGACTATCTCTTTTGTATCTTGAATGAGCTTATAACCGTAACTATCTTCTTCGATTAATGAAGCTAAGATGCAAATATCGAGTAATCCTTTTTTTAATTGTATTTTCATCTTATACCTCCCTTTACACTATATTATACATTGCATAGTATTATGTGTCAACTAGTATATATTTAATGTGTTTAAAAAAAACAAGATGAAGTTGTCATCTTGTTTCATAATTGATTATGTTGGTTCTTATTTAAATGTTTTATTTACTTTTCTTGTACTCATACATCATGATATCTGCTTGTATACATAATTCAGTTTAACTCATATCTTGTTTACTTAATACTGCTGAGCCTAAGGAATTACAAAAGTGATATGATGTTTTTCATTAACTTCACAGGACAATGTTCAACAACTTTTAGTTTCTCATCGCATAACACTTGGCTATTATTAAGATATAAACAGGCAAATTCATCGCCACCAATGCGATAACATTCACCATAATCTTTGAAAATTTCGTTCAAGATGTCAAATGCTTTTTTAATTGCTTCATCACCTGCAGCATGACCATGGGTATCGTTAATCTTTTTAAGGTCGTCTAAGTCGAATAAAATCAACTGTAAGTCTTTTTTCATCATTAAAGTTTGCTTGTAAATCCCGTTCAAAAGCTAATCTATTTTTTACCTTGTACTAGATAATCCATAAAGGCTAGTTTCACATAAATTTCAGTCTGATAACTTATCTTCAAGCGGTGAATAATTAAATTCACATATTTAATAAATATGTATGTACTGATGATGACAAGACCCATCGAAAGATATAATGATAGTATTCATAAAAGCTAAAAGAAAAGTTTATAATTTCAAAGATTGCAAAAATAATGAGTATTGTGAACATTTTTAATATATTGACTGATTCACTACTTCTATTCTTCTTATAGTCTAGCATGAGTGAAGTTAAACCAATAATAACACATATAACAATCAAGATTTGTGAGTAAATGACTGTTTCAAAATAATCTTTGATACCCGTAAAATGAAGAATAGTGATAGCAAATCCATGAATAGCAAAAGCAAATCTCATGCATATGATTGGTTTTTATAATTATTTGCCACTTATTCTATTAAAAAGAGGATTATTGGAATCAAAAAGATTGATATAGAAATATAGGCCAATGTCCCAATTAAGAGTTCATTACGTGTAAAAAACTGGAGCAATCTTGATTCTGCTAAGATCCACGATGATAAAAGGACAATAAAGAGCCCTATATAAACGAACTCTTTCCCTCTTGCATTTTTGATGAATAAGAACACCGCTATATAATCTGATGCCATAAATGATTAATCAAGTATTTATAATGCATTACTGCTGTTCCATAATAAACTTCATTTACGCGACCTGACATTGAAGCATAGGGTGATGATAATTCGATGGATAGAATTTTACTATCTGATTGACTCGGAAGAGTGATGAAATGCCAAGATGAAGCGTATGGCTGCATAATTGATTTACCAAATTTTTTTTCATAAATCAGATCATCATCTAAATAAACTTTTAAATCTTGAAGCGAGGATCTAATCATCAGAACTTGTGATTCACTATAAGTTTCACTAAGTTTATTTGATATGACAAAAGAAGTACCTTTTGGTACTTCTAGTAAGAAAGAGGGAAGATAGTTTATCCTTCATATACCCATCCATCTTTCAGAATAAAAATGTTTTCCGATTTTGATTTTTAAATTATCATAGCGTATTAAAAACTAGGTAAAAAAACCGTTATCATCACTAGAAGTATAATGTGTGGTAGAGATGTTATAATACTCTCCTCTATTATGCTTCTCTTCCTGTGTAAATTACACTATATTATTAATCTTTCATGTGATTTATCACATTTACTTCACTTCCTCATTAAATAAATCTATGAGGAAATTATAAAATAAAGGTGGCTCAGTTTTCGAGCGCTATTTTTTTCAAAAATGGCTATGTTATAGTGTAACATAAAGAAATACACTTTTTTAATGATTATGCCTTCTCATAATATCATTAATAATATAATAAAATGCTTAGATATGTTATATGTTGCTTTTCATCATTAATAGCATGGTTATTGAATACACTGATACCTTATATCTCGAGTAAATCCCATATGTAAGTAGATTTGTTAATAAAACTAATGCTTGAAGGTTAAATATAACTTAGTATTCAGTCAAAATCTATACAAGTGCTGCTTACGAAATGTCTTTGTTCCTACTTAAAATGCAGAAGTTATTATATTTATTAGGTATCAGACTAGTTTTTCAATGGGGGTCATATACTGGTGAAATTATCATAATTCTTAATATTGTGATCTTTGAACTGTGGATTATGTTGAATTTATAACTTAAAAGTTTTACAATACTCACACCTGATCTAGATTTTTTAATATCTGATTATAAAAACTAATATAATCATTGATAGCTTCTGCAAAATACGGATTTAAGTAAATCTCAAAATGTCCACAATCATACTTTTTACATATTGAGTATTTAGTTTTGCCTGCTAGTTGGATGGTTTTTTCAGCAGGTGCTAATACATCTTTTGAACAAACCGCAACATATATTGGATTTTCTACTCTACTGAAATATTTACCAGGAGAATATTTAACAAATTCCAGTAATGTTCTTGCTGGTACTTCATTAATAAATTCAGCATCTCCAACAAATTGCTTATAGGTTTCTTCATCGGTTTCCATAAATGCATTTTCTCCCTTATATGTGGAGAGTTTTAGCATTACAGGATGATATCCAGTTATACAAGATAATAAATCAGCAATAACAAAAGGTATTTTTTTCAGAATATAGCGTAAAGATACAGCTTTTATTGTTGCCAAAGTATCTGTATATGGACATTGTGCTATTGCCCCTTTAACATCATCTCTGTGTGCCGACAACCAAATCACATGACCACCGCTAAAAGAAGTTCCAAATAACAATAGTTGCTTTCCATCAATGCGATTGTCTTTCTTGATAAATTCTATGGCATTGTTCCAATCTTCAAGTTGCACTTTCACATTGATTAACTGCCTTTTATTGCCATCACTAGAACCAAAGTTACGATAATCAAATAAAAAGCAAGCGTATCCTGCTTGAGCGAATCTTTCAGCATATTCATATATCCGTAACTCTCGGGTTCCACCTAACCCATGGGCCATTACAATTATAGGACATTTGCTATCGCTTGTTGGCAAATACAACCATGCACTACATCTTGTTCCTTCTGAATAAAAATTTACATCTTCTCGCGTAAATTTAGATCCATCAAACATATCAGCACTAGCATACTTAATCAATATGCTCCATCTCCCCATAAATAATTGGACTTATAGTAACAGTATTTTATCATGATTGTTTCTTATTATTTCATCTATAAATCGTTTATAGAACTATTACTATTTGCATACATCTCTCTATCATCAAAACTAATTAAATCTAATTTGAATGATTTTAAAAACTCGTATAATATGCATAACAACTTTTTCTAAAAATTACTTTAGTTTATATTCTTAATCTAAAAGAATCCCTAACATCACTTTCAAATATTCATATACCGCTGTAATGAGATTATAATTGTTATAAAACTAACAGATACATCAAATGCTTTCCATCCTAATATTCTGCTTGCACCCTTATAAATCTAAATAGTTTTGTCTTTAACTCTTCTACATAAATGAAAGTATATCCATTTTATATTAGTAAT
>JAAYWZ010000066.1 GCA_012516175.1 Bacilli bacterium | reverse complement strand
GTCATAGCCACAATAGTCATAACCTATTGTGGCTTTTTAAACTAGTAAAACGCTTTTATGTAAAAAATTCTTGACAGTAAAAAACACCATTTCTATAATATTTACATATATTTTTTGTAGATGCCCCTAAAAAATTTGGAATCAAAAGTGAGGGAAAATATGACAAAAGAACGTTTATACTTCATCGAAAGTAAAGATCATGGTGTAGACACCATCAAAAAACTTTTATCCGAAAATCCCCAAATTAAATTCGTTTCGCTATTAGGAATCGACTTACGTGGAAATGTTACTGATGAAAAGATTCCCGTCAACTTCTTCCTAGACGATTTAGAAGGTTTCCTAAGCCAGGGCATCCAGACTGATGGGTCAAGTGTCGTGTTAGACGGTATTGCGACGTTAGATAACGCAAAAGTAGATATTATTCCGGACCTTGAGGTTACCTGGTATGTGGATTATAACGAAGATAATATCGACGAGGAAACTAACTTACCTGTTGGTACCCTCAAGATTCCAAGTTACCTAGTACATAATGGGCAAGAAATCTGTTCACGGTCGATTCTAAAACGCGCTAAAGAAAACTTCAAAAAGCAATTATATAACTTACTAAGCAAAGTAGATTTATCTGAATATGGTATAAGTAGTGTCGAAGAAATTGATGACATCTTACTGACAACCGCAACGGAACTAGAATTTTGGGTAAAAACCCCTGAGGAACAAGCTGATATCGATAAATTAAGCACATCGCAAATCCTCAAGGAACAATATTGGAAAAAGACCCGCGGTGTTGTACGTACTGCCTTAGAAAAGACCTTAACTTTAATGGAAAATTATGGACTCCATCCCGAAATGGGTCATAAAGAGGTTGGAGGGGTTATCCCTAAGCTTAACCATAATGGTCATTTCGATCATGTCATGGAACAAATCGAAATCGACTGGAAGTACAACGAAAGCATGTTAGCTGCTGATAGCGACTTTATTGTTCGCGATTTAGTTGATGATGTTTTCCAACAACACGGACTAGAAGTATCCTTTAAAGCTAAGGTTGTTGAAGGTGTAGCTGGTAGCGGTAAACATACCCATATCGGTATTGCGGTTAGACTTAAGAATGGTGAAGTTATTAACCTCTTTACCAAAGAAGGAGAATATCTCTCTCCCATTGGTTATGGCGCATTAATGGGAATTTTGAAGAATTATGAAATCATTAATCCTTTTGTTTCTTCGACAACAGATGCCTTTAATCGTTTAAAACCTGGTTTTGAAGCACCAGTATGTATCGTTACCGCATTAGGTAAAACTAAAGAAGAACCTAGCCGTAACCGTTCTGTTTTAATTGGTTTAGTTAGAGAAGTAAATAAACCTAAGGCAACACGCTTTGAACTAAGAGCACCTAATCCTCTATCTAATACCTATCTATATTTATCTGCTTGTTACCAAGCGATGCTTGATGGAATTAGATATGTAGTAGAAAACAAAAGGACTTCACCAGAATTAGAACGTGAATTATCTAAAGAATATGGTGAAGAAACACCATATTTAGATAAGAATCGCGTTTATCGTAGTGAAGAAGATGTCTTTGAAGATTATACTGCCGAAGAACGTAATAAACTCTTCGGTATGCCACCAAGAACCGTTTATGAAAATGTCCTGAGTTTTAGTACTTATCCAGATAAATTAAATATCTTCCTCGAAAACGACGTGTTCACCGACAAAATAATTAATTCCTTCATTCAAGGTGTAATCCACTATTGGAGTTATGAATTACGCAATCGGATTTTAGTCGATTACCGCAATGAACTAAGAAGTTTCCAAAAGAAAGATGAAGTAGGTCTAAACGACCTTGATTTAAAACGTTGGGAAGAAATTACTGAATTAAGACTTAAACTCATGAAGGATAGCCTTAAAGAAAAGAGTTTGTTCGGTGAACTAAGCCAAGCAATCGATTACAGAGACTACGCACGTGTTAGTGAACTTCAAATTCAAATTGCGGAATTAATGACTAAAATCCGAAAAATGTACCATGATTATTTAGAAAACCTACTCTAAAAAAGAAGTCTTATGACTTCTTTTTTATTTTGCCTATAGGAAATTAACTATCTGTAGGTTATACTATTTATAGTGGTGAGGAATATGGAAAAATATGTCACGATATTAGGTGGCGCAAATATCGACATTGTAGGAAAACCTTATGATAATTTAAATGAATATGATTCTAATCCTGGTAGAGTTAAAATTAGTTTTGGTGGGGTCGGACGCAATATTGCGGAAAATCTTGTAAAACTAGGAATATCCACCAAATTAATTACTGCTTTTGGGGACGATTATTTTGGTAAGATTCTTAAAACGGATTTAAACAATAAAGGCATTGATATAAGTACCTCGTTCACTTTTTCTGATAGTAATAACTCCATTTATCTAGCTTTACTAGATAAAGAGGGAGAGATGGTAAATGCGATAAATGATATGGAGATTTATAATAAGGTGACCATTGATTTAATAAAAGATAAAGTAGATATTATAAATAACTCCCATGTATGTGTAATCGATACTAATATACCTATCGATGTAATAGAGTTTGTGGTGAAAACTTGTACAGGTACCACATTCTTTTTAGATCCTGTTTCCACTGTGAAAGCTTTAAAAATAAAACATCTCCTTCCGTATTTTCACACCATTAAACCCAATCGATATGAAGCAGAAGTATTATCTGATATTAAGATTGATAATATCTTGGACTTACCAAAAGTAACAACTTATTTTACCAATCAAGGTGTGAAAAGAGTATTTATAAGTTTGGGTAGAGAAGGTGTTTATTACGGTGATAAAGACTATCAAACTTATTACCAACCGAAAGAAATGAAGATTACAAATGCTTCAGGAGCAGGAGATGCTTATTTAGCAGTTTTAGTGTATGCTTATATTTATAAATTTAGTATTGAGGAAACCTTAAGATTTGCCCAAGGGGCAAGTTATTTAACACTTATGAGTGAAGACACAGTGAGTACCTCTATGAGTGTTAGTAACATTAAAAAAATATTACAAGAAATGGAGGATGGAAAATGTATAAAGACTATTTAGATATTAATCCTGAAGTTAAACAGGCATTAGATAATAATCAAGCAGTCGTCGCTTTAGAATCGACGATTATCTCCCATGGTATGCCATATCCTCAAAATGTCGAAACAGCTCTAAAAGTAGAAGAAATCGTAAGGAAAAATGGCGCAGTACCTGCGACCATTGCGATATTAAACGGTAGAATTAAAGTAGGGCTTACAAAGGAAGAAATTGAGTATCTTGGTAAAGCCCAAAATGTCATTAAGACAAGTAGAAGGGATATACCTATCATCATCGCAAAGAAGTTAGATGGGGCAACCACCGTAGCGACGACGATGATCTTTGCGCACATGGCAGGTATCAAGGTGTTTGCGACGGGAGGAATTGGTGGTGTCCATCGTGGTGCCCAAGAAACGTTTGATATTTCAGCTGACCTACAAGAACTTGCTCATACTAGCGTTGCGGTTGTTTGTGCAGGCGCAAAAAGCATTCTTGATTTAGGTTTAACACTTGAATATCTAGAAACATTTGGAGTTCCTGTAATTGGATTTGGCACCGATGAGTTACCTGCTTTCTATACTCGTAAAAGTGGGTTTAAACTTGAATATCGAGTCGATGATGTAATAGAATTAGCTCGTATCATCAGTGTTAAATGGGATCTAGGATTAACTGGTGGGGTGGTTGTGGCTAATCCTACCCCTGAAGCATATTCGATGGATCATGAAGTAATAAATAAAGCGATTGAAAGGGCAGTAAAAGAAGCAGAAGGTTTAGGAATTCAAGGCAAAGAAATTACGCCATTTTTACTTGCTAAAATTAAAGATATTACTGGTGGCAAGAGTTTAGAAGCTAATATTCAATTAGTATTCAATAATGCGAAAGTCGCAGCCCAACTGGCCAAAGAAATGAGTTTGCTTGATTTAGGTAAAAAAGATAAAGTCACACCACAATTTCTATAATAATTAATTGGAAGGATAAAAATGAAACCAGAGATTACTTTTCTACCAAGGGATAAATATCAAGGATACATACTTCCTATAAGTTATGTCTCCTCTGAATACTATGATGTTACTGTGACTAAATTAGAGAAAGGGTTTCTTTTCCAAATTGAAAAGAAACCCTTAGATTATCCATTTCATTATCATCCAGAAACAATGAATTATCCTGATCGTTTATATTTAGATTATCTTGATGACGCGAAAGCATATGGGATAATTATAAACGACGAACTTATTGGCGCCATAGAAACAGCTGTAGAAACATGGACAAATAGACTAAGGATTACGGAATTATGGGTGAAGGAAGAATATCGCAGAAAAGGATATGGTAAGGCTTTAATAGAAGTTGCCAAAGCGCGCACCATTGAAGAAAACTATCGCGCTCTGGTCTTAGAGACTCAATCAAGCAATACCAATGCGATTGACTTCTATTTAAGTCAGGGATTTACCTTAATTGGCTTAGATACCTGTTCCTATCATAATGAAGATATTAAGAGAAAACACGTTAGATTGGATTTCGGGTGGTTTCCTGAAAGTAAAAATTAGGTGGTTATATGAAAACAAAAATTTCCGCATTTATTAATAAACATCTTTACCTTAGTTACACCTTACTTTTTTTATTACTCTATACTTTTAGTCTCTTACCATTTGAACTAAAAGATAGTCATTTTTCTTTGCAAGGTTATTTTAGTGAACCTGCCCTTTATTACGATGGGTTTAAACAGCACATCGTTTTTATGTATGATTTTATTAAACAACTAAAAGGCTTTTTCTTTCATGGTGAAGCTTTCCAAATTTATCGCTTTGATATAGGTTTAGGAGCGGATTTTTTCATTACCTATGGATTCTACGGTTTATGGGATCCTTTAAATATCATTGCCTTAATTTTACCACTTTCCGAAATTGGTCTAAGTTACACTCTAATTAGTGCCACGCGTGTTTATTTATGTGGTCTCTTTATGATTATTCTCGCTAAGCAATTAGGAATAAGTAAAAACAGTTCTTTATTAATGACTGGTTTAGTTTATGCATTTTCTTATCCTGTCTTATATTCTGCTTTTCGCCACCCATTTTTTGTTAATGGTTCCTTATATCTTCCTTTATTAATAATTGGTGGTGAACTAATCATCAAGAAAAAAAGCCCTTTTCTGTTTATTTTGGCGGTGTTTTTAAGTGTTATTAGTCAATTTTACTTCTTTGTCTATACTTCCTTTGGCTTTACGGTATATATCATTATTAGATTATGGGATGAGTTAAAAGTTAAGCAATTTATTAACTTAATATCGATCATAATTTATGCCTTATTAGGAGTATTGCTAGGTAGCTTTGTTGTCTTTCCTAATTTATTAGCTTTAATGGAAGTAAGTAGAACAACTCCTAAAGGGTTGGTGTTATATACTATAAAAGAACTTATTACTATTATATTATCTAATTTAATTCCCGTTATTGGGGCCAAATACTCTATTGGTATAGGTAATTTAGTCCTTTTACTAGGTTGTTTCATTTATGTTTTTCATAAGGAAAAAGAGCATCCGCATCGCTATTTACGCCTTAGTTTTATCAGTTTTTTCATCCTACAGTTTATTTCATTGTTTGCTTTCTTAATTAATGGTTGTACATATGTTAATAACCGCTGGTACTTTATGATAATGGTACCAGTATCATTAATCTTTGGATTTATAATTGATGGACAAGTAAAACTAGCAGAAAAAGATTATCAGAAAGGGTATGAGTTATTCTTAAGTATTATTGGTTTATTGTTAATACTCATCCTACTTCAGATAATCATTACTTTTAAAATATCTCTCATTATAAGAATCTTCTTAATCATTCTTTTACTAGTATTAATTGGAGTCTCTGTATTATTAATTAGAAAAACAAGTTTAATTAATATGCCACCATTTATACAGAGTATTTTTGAAACATATAAATATAAAAAAGTTATGTTTATGTTGATAATTATTACTATTCTTGCGGTTATGGGTTATTATATGTTTGATACCACACCTAAAAATGGGTTTGAAGTATATTATCCTAACAAAGATTTATATCAAGCGGAATTTAATGATGATGAATTCTATCGTGTCGAACATAAGGTTTATGAAGGTAATGTCTTAAAATATAGTAACGATAATCTAGTCTATGGATTTAAGGCAACCTACCAATATAATTCGATGGTAAATGGCTATGTTAATAAGTATCTTGATGCTTTAGAAGTTACTAATTTAAATAACACGACTGGTTATAATGGATTTGAAGGAAGGACAATCCTTCTTAACTTAAATCATGTAAAATATCTTATCATTAGAGAAAGTGAAAAAAGTCTTCCTCCGTACGGTTTTAAATTAGTAAAAACCGTTGAGGTGCCTAAATATAATGATAAGGGGTTCAATGCTTTACAAGGTAACATTACTAGTGAATTAGAAAAGGTCTATATCTATGAAAATGAAAACTACCTTGATTTCGGTTATATGATGTATAAAACATTGAATGAAACTAGTTATTTAAATTTAGACTACCTTACAAGACAAGAAGTCTTGCTTGACTATGTTGTTTTATCACAGGGTGATATTGTTAATATAGATTCACATGATTATCATGTTGTGGCAGAAAACCTGACAATAAAAAATGGTAGTTATCAATTTACAATTCCGAGAGTCACCAATCAAGAAGTTTATGTATATGTAGAAGGAATGGAAATTTTAGCTTTAGATGACATGGTTACAATTACCTATGAAACCAAGGATGTTTTAAGACAAGATAGTATTTCGCCTAAAGGTAAGAACACTTATAAAGATAATGCTAATCAATTAATCAATTTAGGTTATTATGAAAATGAAACTAACCTTTTAGTCACAATTTCTTTACCAAAAGAAGCGAAAGTCAAAAGGATTAGTTATGCCCTATTAGATGTAACGCAAGTCACTACCAAAATCGCAGAACTAAATCAACATGTCTTAAAAAATGTGACATTTACCCACAATGGCTTTAGTGGAGAAATCACTACTCCTCATGATGGTTATTTAGTGATTAGTTTACCATACTCTAAGGGGTTTAAAGCATTTGTTGATGGTAAAGAAACGGAAATTTATCTAGCTAATTTAGGTTTGATGGCGATTAAGGTTCCTAGTGGTACCCATCATATTAGTTTTACTTATATGACCAAAGGATTAACTACATCATTATACCTATCCCTTACATCCCTGATTGTCACAAGTGGTATATTTATAGTATTTATTATTAAAAAAATCAAATTAAAAAGAAATGTATCTAACTAAAATCATTGACATTGATAGTATTAGATATACAATTGAAATTAAAGGGTAATTCCATTTATTAAGTCTAAAAAGGAGGATTATATGACTAAGTTATTATTTCAAGGTCATGGTAGCTTCCGAATTATTAGTGAAAACAACACTGTGATTTATGTTGACCCTTATGCGGGAAGTGGTTATGATGTTCCAGCGGATATCATTTTAGTTACTCATCAACACGGTGATCATAATCAAATTCAGTTAGTTAATCCCAAGGATGATTGCGTCATAATCCAGAACTATAATGGTTTAATTGATGGTAAGTATCAAAGTTTTAGTGTAAAGGGAATCAAGATTGAAGCTGTACCTGCCTATAATAAGAATCACGATCGAAATCAATGTGTGGGTTATATAATTGAAGTTGATGGGATAAAGTTATATGCAGCAGGCGATACTTCCATGACCAAAGAAATGGCACTATTAAAAGAAAAGAATTTAGACTTCGCACTTCTACCAATTGATGGTGTTTATAACATGGGACCAGAAGAAGCGACGGAATGTGCGAAGATTATTAACGCGAAAATAACAATTCCAATTCATATGAAACCTCGAGCTTTATTTGATGAAGAAATGGCGCAGAGATTTACTGCACCTAATCGACTTATTGTAAAAGCGGGAGAAGAAATCGATTTGCATGAAGTTTTGAAATCCCATGCTTAGGAGGGAAGCGGTGGTATTAATTGGTATTGCGACCTTAAATTATAAGATCAATAACATTAGTAATATGCGGTTACCTGAGAATTATTATAAGGTAATCCATCAATGTGGAGGTCTTCCCTTAGGAATACCAGTTATTAATGATGAAGTGTATATTAATAAAATCTTAGATACCATTGATGGTTTAGTAGTCCCTGGTGGTGGGGATGTACACCCAAAATATTATCAGGAATCAATGACCAATCTTGTGCAGGATGTCGATGAAAATTTAGATCAATTTCAAATTGATTTAATATTAAAAGCTTTAGACAGAAGATTACCAATTCTAGCGATTTGTCGTGGTCATCAGGTATTAAATGTGGCTTTGGGAGGAAGTTTGTATCAAGATTTAAGTATGTCTAATACTTATAATGCAATCTGCCATGATCAAACTAAAATTGGTATTCCAAATAACGAGACAATACATGAAGTAACCTTTAAAGCAGGGTCAATTCTAGAAAACATCTTTGGCAAAAAAATGAAGGTAAATAGTTTTCATCATCAAGCGATTAAAGCGTTGGGGAAAGGCTTAATACCGACAGCCTATTCTACTGATGGTTTAATTGAAGCGGTGGAACTTCAGGGTCGGTCAGAAGTAATATCTGTGCAGTGGCATCCGGAGCGAACAGAAAACCAGTTACCTTTAATCAATTATTTTGTTAAGATAGTAAGAGAGAGGAAAGAATGATGCCTCTCTCTTTATAATCCCTACTGTATTGTATAATTTTTTAAATATAAGTATAATGATGGTAATAACCTGAAAGGATTATAAAAATGATCAAAAGGGAAAAAGAAGCGATAAAAGTAACTCTATATGGCATGATTGTCAACTTTATGTTGATCATCATGAAAATTGTCGCAGGGATTTTTGGCAAGAGCTCGGCGCTTATTAGTGATGCTGTACATTCCTTAACTGATTTTATTACAGATATCATCATCCTTGTCGGATTTAAGGTAACAGCACGCCCAGCTGATGAGGAACATAATTATGGGCATGGTAAGGTGGAAACCATTTCAGCAGTGGGAGTGGGTATCTTTTTAATTTTTGTGAGTGTCTCTCTCTTTATAAACAGTGTTACCAATATATATCAATTTTTCTTTAAAGGTAAAACGATTACTGTACCACATCAATTCGTTTTATACATCTTAATCTTATCCATCATTTTTAAAGAAATCTCCTTCCGCTTTACGCTTCATGTGGGTAAAAAGATTAATAGTGAAGCGGTGATTGCGAATGCCTGGGAACATCGGTCCGATGCGATTGCGTCCATCGCAGCCCTAATTGGGTTAACCTTAGCGATTATTTTGGGAGAAAAATATGCGGTATGTGACCCGATTGCGGCAGGAATTGTAAGTCTATTTATTTTTAAAGTTGCGATTGAAATAATTCTCTCAAGTTATCAACAACTTATCGACTCTTCCTTAACTAAAGAAGAACTTGAAAGACTAGAAAATATCCTCAAAAGTATTCCTGATATTAAGGGTTATCATAATATAAAGACACGGCGGATTGGGTATTATGTATCTATTGATGTCCATATTTTCGTAGAACGAACCCTCAATGTAGAAGAAGCTCACGATATCGCAACGGAGTTAGAAAAGAAAATCTATGCAGAATTTGGTGATGAAACCTTTATTAGTGTTCATGTCGAACCATTTTATCCTAATTATCCTTCTCATGATTAGTTAGTATGCAATGTTTCATATGCGACTTATAGACTACAGAATGTAGAAAAATGGCAATAATAATCAAAATAAGTGGGTAAAAACATATTGAAATAATCTACATATATGATTATAATTACTTAATTGAGGGGGAGTATTAGTATGATTGTGGCAAGAGACTTAAAAGTTATTGATGTCGAAATGGCTTTAAGTCTTATCAATGGTTATGAGAGTATTTATCAAAAAATTATCGGTTCATTTATGGAAAATCAAAAAAATCTCATCCAAACCATTAAGAATCTTTTACCCAACAACCTAGATGAAGCCCGGCGCTTAGTTCATTCTTGTAAAGGAATTTCCAAAAATCTAGGTTCACTCCCTTTATATGATGTATCAGCCAAACTAGAACAGGCAATACTCAATGGGAACCTGGAATTAATTGATAAATACTTCCAGATGTTCCAACAAGTTTTTCAAGATGTTCTTCATGATTTAACTAAAATTCAATTCATCAATTAATAAAAGAGCTTAAAGC
>JAAYWZ010000065.1 GCA_012516175.1 Bacilli bacterium | reverse complement strand
GGATAAATCGAAAACACCAAATCCAATATATCGAATCAAGTCGGGGTTGTCCCTTTAAATGTAGTTACTGCCTAGCCTCTTTAGAAAAGCGAGTAAGATATTTTAATCGTGATTTTGTAAAACAAGAGATTATATTTTTAATGTCTCAAGGAGCAAAAACCTTTAAATTCCTCGACCGCACCTTTAATCTTCGTAAGGATTATGCTCTCGATATCTTTGAATTTATCATCAAACATCATCAAAATGGATGCGTATTTCAGTTTGAAATCACTGGAGAATTATTAGATGAGGATATCATCAAATACCTAAATGAACAAGCACCGAAAGGATTAATTAGATTTGAGATAGGCATCCAGTCCACCAATGAAAACACAAATCGCTTAGTGGACCGAATCCAAAATTTTGAAAAACTGAGAAGGAATATCCTGTTAATTCAAGCAGGAGGTAAAATTGACTTACATTTAGATTTAATCGCTGGTCTTCCTCGGGAGGATTTTACTTCATTTACGAAGACCTTTAACGATGTCTTTAGTTTACGTCCGCAAGAGTTACAATTGGGTTTCCTTAAAATGTTAAGAGGAACAAAATTGCGCGATGAAGCTACCCTATATAAATACAAGTATCATCATCATGCCCCTTATGAGATTATTGAAAATGCTGATTTATCTAAAGAAGATGTCTATTTAATTCATCTAGCTGAAGACATCTTGGAGAAATACTATAATAGTCATCGTTTTGACCAAACACTAAAATATCTTATTGATACTTACTACTCTCATAATAATTTTCTGTTTTTTCTTGAATTTGGTCAGTTTTATCAAAAGTATTACCCTAATCTAAATCATCAACCCCAAGATTTATGCCTACGTTTAATAGAATTTATCCGCTATAAAGGTTTTAATGAGGACATTATGATATCCCTCATTAAATATGATTATCTCCATAAAACTAAAATAAAACCAAAAATCTTCTATAAACCACTAATTTCTCAAGAAGAGCGTCACACCCTTTACCATCATTTCATAACAACATACCCAACATATAATCTTGATAACCTCTATCGGTATGCCTTAAGTGATAAGTTACTAATTCACCCTCTAACATATGAAGAAGGGATATATTATTTAATTAAGTTATACTTACCACACGATAAGAGTTGCTTTATCATCAAATTATAGATAAGTAAAATAACCCCATAGAGTTAAACTAACTCCATGGGGTTATTTAGTAATTATTTGCTTTCAATTAAAATGTTTGAAGTGATGAAATCAATCTTATGTAAGTTTAGTAATTCCGCAATTTCTTTATAGTCTACTGTATAAGTATTAAGAAGAATATTACTATTTTTACATGCTTGGATGATTTCTGGACTTAAGTATTTTACTAAAGCATCAATATGAAGGTTATTATTAATACAGATATTTAGTACTTCATCGGTAATGTGTTCTACAAGGTAGAAGATTGTTAATTCCGGTTCTTTACTACGTAAGTAGAGTAAGTAATCTAAAACAAAGGAAATAACATGTACCTTATTGAAAATACCTTTGGCTTTTAATAAATCAATAAAACGGTCTAAATCAGTGTTATCATGAACACTCTTCACTTCAATGACAGGAACCATATCATACTTGATACATACATCGATGTATTCTTCTAATAAGGGAATCTTTAAACCAGGATAAGACTCGATGTTGTTTCCTGCATCTATTGTGAAATTTAAGAGTTCTTCATAAGTGTAGTCCTTGATATAACCTTGCCCATTAGTCATCCGATCTAAAGTGGAATCGTGGAAGACCGCAAATTGGCCGTCCTTTGTGACATGGAAGTCACATTCAGTACCATAATAGCCATGTTTCCCTGCTTCAATAAAGGCAGGTAATGTATTTTCTGGTGCTATTCCACTTAACCCCCGATGGGCAATGATCCTTGTCGGACTTTGAAGTTTAACTTCAATCGGTTGTAACATTTTCTTTCTCCTCTCTTTTTTGAATTATCTCATCAATAATATATACGGGACGTCCTTTAACTTCCTTGTAGATTCTTCCAATGTACTCACCTAATAAACCTAGGGAAATTAACATGATTCCACCTAGGAAAAGAATTAAGGTAACGATGGTTGCCCATCCTGATACTTCAGTACCATTAACAATTCGATCAATGATTACGTATACCATATATAGAAAGGCCACAATCGCACAGAGGAATCCTAATAATCCCGATAATTTTAGTGGTACAATGGAGAAACTGGTAATCCCTTCAATCGCATAATTAAATAGTTTAAAGAAACTCCAAGAACTTTTACCTACTTTACGTTCAACATTCTCATAACCAACATAAGTAGTCTTATAACCAACCCATTCGAAGAGCCCCTTAGAGAAGCGATTATATTCTTGTAGTTTCAGTAAAGCATTAACTACTTTTCGTTTCATCAAGCGATAATCTGTCGCATTTTCCTTTATCTTAACATCGCTCATTTTATTAATGAAGCGATAGAATAACTTCGAATACATGACTCTTAGTAATGATTCACTGCGATTCTTCTTCGTCCGTCCTAACCTATATGCACCGACAGAATCATAACCTTCTTCTTTGATAAGTCTAAGCATTTCCACTAAGAGATATGGTGGATGTTGCAGATCCGCATCCATGATGGCAACATAATCACCAGTAGCGCTATTAAGTCCCGCAAACATGGCAGCTTCTTTACCAAAGTTACGTGAGAAGTTTATGGCTTTGACGCGTGTATCTAGATTTGTTAGTCTAATTAGTTCAAACCATGTTTTATCTTTAGAACCATCGTTCACAAACACAAACTCAAAGTCATAATCAGGAAGTGTTTCCGTGAACTTGGTGATTTCTTCATAGAAGATTGGTAACATTTTTTCTTCGTTATAACAGGGAACGACGAGTGAGATTAGTTCTTTCATTAATTTCACCACACTTTTTTATAATTATAGCACATTTGTATCATTTCAGGGATATTTTTTTTATCCCGACAATGACTTTACTACCTATTTTTAGAATGTTATAATAAATTTACTGTTCTGGTTATGGAGGATAATATGAGTACCATCACAATAGAGAAGTTAAGACAGACAAAAGCAGTACGTGTAATTAATGACTATGTTAAAATACTTGCTGATTTTCTTACAGATACCTCCACATATAAGAAAACTTTTCTCTTGAGTTTATTATATGTGTTCTTATTTTATTTACCTTTTACCTTTATTACTCTTGTACTTAATAAAGTTATCTTTTTCCAACTAGATTATGTATATCAGTTCTCCACTATCGTCTATGATTTTCGTAATAAGCTCTTTCATGGGGACTTTTCTACTTGGGATTTTAAGAATGGTATCGGTTATGACTATTTTGCGAACTTCTATTATTTCCCGCTCGATATTTCTTTACTACCATTCTTCCTTTTCCCGTTCTTATCCTATAGTGAACTCATGTGGTTATCATTCGTTTTTAAAGTTTTATTAGGAACAGCAGCGATTTCTTATTTATTACACCTCTATAAGATGAGTAATAAGACTAATTTACTCATATCCGTTCTCTATGGAACAGCTGACTTATTTTTTGCGCAAAACGTCTTCCCATCTTATACTGGTCTAATATATTATATCCCATTAATTCTCATTGCGATAGAATTAATTATCCAAAAAAACAATTATTTTATCTTTTCGCTAGTAATCTTCCAAATCTTCCTCTTTAACTCTTATTGGGCTTGGGGATTATCCATATTCATGGCTATAAGCCTTTTAGTTCGTTGTTTATATCAATTCTTTACCTTTAAAACCATTCTCAATGATGAACCATATAAGAATATATTATATGTCTTAGGAAAAAGCCTGTTCTTTTATCTCATTGGTTTAGGAATGGCAGGTTTCTTCTTCTTCCCAACCTTCCTAGGTATTATGAGTAATGAACCCCGGATGGAACTAAGTCAACGGAAGATTTGGGAAATCTTTTTTGATGTGTTTAAGACATTTAAATTAAAGCATCCCAATATGGTCTATTATAAAGAAATCTTTAAGATGTTCGTCCCTAACCTCTATATGTATAGTGGTTTCTTCCATGATTTAAAGGCAGAATACTGGTTAACCACTAACCATATGATAATTTACTCTTCGATTTTCTGTACTTTTAGTATCTTCTTTATTATCTTTTGCCCAATCGCTTTAGTTAAAGATAAACTCTCTAAAGAAAAAATTAAAACCTTAATTACTTTAAAAATTGTTAACCTAATTGCGATTTTAATGTTAATTTATCCCTTCACCGCTTATCTTTTCTCCTTAAACTCAGGTCCTTACATGCGGTGGTTAGTATTCTTTGGAGTATTACTCATAGTTGATTTTGCGTTTGTTTATGAGTATGGTTTATTTAATAAAACCTTATTTGCATCCTTCTTAATTGTTGGTATTGGCTATCTCATCTATAGTATCCAATATAACCATAAGTTTGTTGAAGAATATAAATCCAAACATCATGGTGATCCACCAAACATCTTTACCAACATCGATGAAAGTGTTGCTTATACGATGATCATTACCTTCATCGTAATTCTCTTGATGATTATCTTATTAGATAAATACTTCAAAGTCCAACTAGCCTTACTTTTAGAACGTTTAGTTGGTATTGGCTTAATCTTTGCGATTTGCACATCAGCTCATTTTACCGAAGGAGTAAGACATGCTGATGTCTATGGTAAAGATATTAATCGCTTCATGAAAAAACAAGAATTACCTGAATATTACACGTTACTAGAATTCCTTTTCTTTACTGACCACGGTTCGGAAGAAACGATGCAGGATATGCCTTATCTCTTTGATTTCCCTGTTTATAACAACTTTAATATTTTCCATTCTTTAGTTAATCCCTATTATACTTATTATAATACTGGTCATACTCGCTACTTCCGTGCTTTGGATGTTCCTTATTTATATTACTACTATATGGACCCATCCCTCTTCATACTTTCTGACTCCAAAATTAGTGGTATCCTTAACGGGATGTATGATCCAAATAGTGAACTTATTTACCAAAAAGAATACCAAGAATTTAAATCCTTCTTATCAATATATCGGAAAGACCCACAATTCTCCATTGGTAATGGCTTTACTACTTATAGTACCGTATCTAGCAGTATGCAATTTGATTACTTATGGCTTCAATCATTCTATGTACAAGATAAAGATATCATTAAGAAACTTACTGATGCTGGATTCAAGGCGGAAACAACTGTTAATCGTAATACTATTACCGAATACATTTATTATGACCGGGAATTAGTTAGAGAGCATGAACAAAAAGTTTATTTCGAAGGTAAGTATAAAGCCTATCCAATAAATATTACTCAAGAAGAAGCACAAGCAGTCATTGTCACAACTAAAGAAAAAGTAATGTTCTCTGTTGATAACGATGGGGTAATAAGACGTTGTTTTAGCACCTTCTGTATGGTGCCAGAAAACGGATTAAAAGAAATTATCATTAATGAAGATACTTATAATCCTGGCTTTTTCTATGTGAAAAAGTCCTATTTAGAAGAACGGACAGAATTCATTCAAAAGTATTCAACTTATGATGTCAAAATCAAAGGGAATACGGTTGAATCAAAAGTTAATAATGACATCCCCTTAATCATGACATATAAAATCGGTTATGCACCTGGTTGGAAAGCTTATGTTGATGGTAAGGAAGTAGATGTGTTCTCTAGTTACAATGGACAAGTTAGCTTCTTACTCACAGATACAGGCACCCATGAAATAGTGTTAAAATATGAAACACCATACTTAAAACAAGGTCTAAAACTAACAACTTATTCTACCCTTCTATTTACTGGTTTAGTATTCTTAAGCTTTACGAAACGAGGATTAAAATGGTTAAATATTTTGTAAACCTTTATAAGAAATATAATCAGAAATATCATTTTGATCAATTTATCCGCTTTGTGCTTGTCGGGTTACTTGCCACTGGTATTGATTATCTGGTCTATCGGCTCTTGTTAAATCTCGTTGGTAAAGACATTGCTTATACCCTTGGATTTATTACCAGTCTAGCTTTTAATCTTATCTTATCCCATGTCTTTACCTTTAAAAAAGATGTGACGGCATTAAGTGGGGTTAAATTCATCATCGCTCATTTTATTAACTACTTAATCCGCTTAGGATTTCTAAACCTTTTTACCTTAGTAGGAGTACCTGAAAAATACGCACCATTACCAACTTACGTCATCGCAATACCCATTAATTTTATTGTGGTGCGCTTTGCCTTAACATTTTCATTTAGAAAGGGAGAGTTAAAAAATGAAGAAAGTTCAGATGAAACCTGATGTCAATAACTCATTATTAGGTTTCGGCTGCATGCGGTTTCCCACGAAAAATGATAAAATTGACCGTGAAAAGACTTTCGAGATGTTGCGTTACGCTTATGAACATGGCATCAATCACTTTGATTCAGCCTATGGTTATCATAATGGGGAAAGTGAAATTGTCTTAGGAGAATTCTTAAAAACCCTCGATCGTTCCACCTTCACCGTCTCAACAAAGTTACCAATTTGGTTAGTGAAAGAGGAACAAGACCTCGAACGTTACTTAACCGAACAAATGCAGAAACTCCAAGTTGATTACCTTGACTTTTATCTTCTTCATGCCCTAAATAAGGAAAGATGGGAAATCGCCCTCAAAAACAACATCTTTGATTTCTTTAAAAGAATAAAAGAGAAAGGTTTAGTCAAATATGTGGGTTTTTCCTTCCATGATGATCAAGAAACCTTCATGAAGATTGCGAAGTCCTATGATTGGGATATGTGCTTACTCCAAATTAATTATCTTGATTTTGAGGAACAACAAGGTAAAGAAGGTTATCAGTACATGGAAGATCAGGGTATTCCCGTCTGGGTCATGGAACCCTTAAAAGGTGGGAGACTAACAACACTTGCTGATGATATTTATGATGTTATGAAAGAGGTCAATCCAGAAGATTCCCAAGCTAAATGGGGCTTTAGATGGGTTCATACATTACCTGGGGTTAAACTCATCTTAAGTGGTATGAGTACCCTAGAACAAGTAGAAGAAAACTGCAAAATCTTTAATGAAATAAAACCACTAAATGAATCCGAGTTACAAGTTGTTGAAAGAGTTAAAGAAATGATTAAGGCAAGAGTAAAGGTTAAATGTACCGCTTGTAACTACTGTTTACCTTGTACTAACGGAGTAAATATTCCTCGGAATTTCCGGATATACAATAATGCCTACATGTATAATAACCTCCAAGAAGGTAAACACGCTTATAAATTCCATCTCAAAGAAGAAGAAAAAGCCTATAACTGTATTGAATGTGGGGAGTGTTTAGAAAAATGTCCCCAACACTTACCAATACCTGATTTACTTAAAGAAGTACAAGATATTCTCGGAATATAAGTAAAAGGCTATTCTGATTTGTTTCAGAATAGCCCTTATTATTTTCTTTAAATTTATTTACGCTTTTTGATATCACGAATTTTATCTTTGATCATATCTCGAAGGCTTTTTAGTTCTTCTCTAATATCCACATAATGCTGTTTTAATTCTTCTTTTCGTTCCTGTAATTGGTCTTGTACATTGTCAACTAGATCATTAAGTGTAGGTTTGATTTTAGTGATAAAATGTTCCTCTAACTTTTCCATACTAACTCTCTTTTCTGCATAAATTTCAACGTATTTAGCTCGGATTTTTCGATATTCGTTACTCAAATCAAAACCAAGTTCTACATTATCATCGATTACACGGAATGTGTATTTAATTTCTAGTTCTGGTAGTTCCACATTTAGAATCACTCTAATGCGGCTATTAAGATTAGTCAATACTTTACTCAATTCATTACGAAGCCTCTTTAATTCTTCGCGATTTATTTTCTCACGTGTTGTGATTGTTGTTTTGAGTAGTTCAAGGATTTCTCTTTCTAATTCTTTCTTTTCTTGAATTAGTTTTTGTACTTCTTCATCACTATTAATAATATCTTCGATTTCTTCTTTGTTAACACTGTCATTTAAGTCAACTAATTCCTCATAATACGCATTATAGATATCTTTAACTTCTTGAACACTCATTTCTGTTTCCATAAGAATTTCGCCAAACTCTTCATCGGTAGTTTTTTGAATGGCTTGATTTAGAAGTTCAACTTTCTTAAAAAAGAGATTATCATGGAGAACTTTCTTTAATAAAAGATAAGCATCCCTTTCTTCTTTCTTAACTAGCTCCCATAATTCCTTACGAGCTTCAATAATAATTCTCGTTAATTCCTTAATTGACATACCACTAGCTTCTTCTAAGGTAAGGTCAGGATTTAGTTCTTGGGAGATAAGAATTAAACGCATCTTCCCAACACTTACATTAAATTCACTAGCTAATTCCTTTGTTTCTTCATCTACTTCGCTTTTACTAGCTGCATACACAGCTAATTGAAGTTTTTTTCTTCTCGCCTGACGCTTAATCAGATTCATTAATTTATTTTCTAAACGACTCGTTTTTTCCTCTTCATCAGTTAAGTAAGTGACGACAATCGCATTTTCACTTTCGATATCAAGATAGCCATATTCTTTAGCTAGTTCAAGAATTTCCGCGATTGTTTCCTCTACTGTCTTACCACTAAAATCAGTGTCAGTTAGAAGTACATCAGCATCTTCATTTAATGCATTGACTTGAACGACTAAGCCTTCTTCATCAGTTATTATTTCAATGGAAGGATTAATATCGATCGTAATATAGGCATTGGAGAAGGATTCTGCCTTAACCAAGGTTTCACAACCAGTAAGTATACCGATACCAAGTAGAATTAATAACCCCAGAAAAATAACTTTGAATTGTTTCATATTCAATCCTCCTTTACTTATTCACTTATTAAACAAATGAGGATGGGAAATTTGTCAGTAAGTTTATCTATTTTTTATTTTTCTTTCTTATTACGATGCTCTTTTACTCTTTCTCTGATTTGTTTAACAATCTGACTATTACGATAACTCGACGAGATATCTTGGGAGTTAAGTAAATCCTCTAAATCGTTCATTTTCGCTTCTAGTTCTTTGGTAATCATATCTTGATACTCCTCATTGTTTTCCGCTAATTGAAGTAGTAATTCTACTTCTTCAATTCTTTTTAAGACATTTCGCTCTACTAGATTCCTAAATCTTTTGCCTTTTACTTTTTCAAAGGAAAAGGAAATATCAAAATGGATATTAAAATCAACTCGATTATTTGCTTTGATTTGTTCCTTGATGAATAAATCAAAATACTTAAATTGAATATTATATTTCTCATTGATAATTTCTTCAATTAAGGCTTTTTCTTCAGCTAATCTTACTTTTAAATTATTTAATATTATTCTTAATGCTAGTCTCGTAAATCCAATATTACCTTCATAATCAGGAAAATAAGTATCGATAAGATTAATCAATCTACTTCTTAATCCTGTTTCATCAGTATTATTTCTATCTAAAGCTTTATCTAGTTTATTAATTTCTTTTAGGATATCAT
>JAAYWZ010000064.1 GCA_012516175.1 Bacilli bacterium | reverse complement strand
GGTTTCTTTTCCGAAAATTGACGATTTTTTAAAGTTCAAATGATTTTCTAATTTTTTTAAACACTTCAGAAAGCGCTTTAGGAATTAAATTGATATTATCATATATATAAAAGATAATTAGATATTAACATTTAAATAGTTCCAAGGTTAAATATTAAGAAATTAATATATAGTTTTTTGATAATAAGTTACAACTTGTAGGTAAATAGGATTAGAGAGAGGGTTAAAATGTATAAGTTTGAAAGAAATATTCCCTTGGACACATCATACGACGTGATTGTTGTTGGAGGAGGACCAAGTGGTTGTACTGCTGCAATCGCTAGTGCTAGAGAAGGGGCTAGAACACTTTTAATTGAAGCTACAAGTGCTTTAGGTGGTATGGGAACTAATGGACTTGTGCCTGCTTGGTGTCCGTTTTCTGATAAAGAAAAGATTATATATCGTGGTTTAGCAGAAAAGATTTTTACTGCTGTTAAGAAAGAAATGCCACATATAAAACCTGATGCTTTAGATTGGGTACCAATTGATCATGAAGTATTAAAACGCGTTTATGATGATATGGTAATAACATCAGGGGCGAAGATTTTATTCAATACTTTTTTAAGTGCCGTTGAGACTGATGACAAGGGTAATGTCACAGCTATCATTGTCAGTAATAAAAGTGGACTAAAAGCATATCAAGCCAAAGTATATGTTGATTGTACAGGAGATGCTGATTTAGCTTTCTGGGCGGGTGCTAAATGGCAAAAAGGTGAAGACAATACAGGATTAGACCTACAGCCAGCAACCCATTGTTTTGTCCTAACTAATGTTGATATGTATGGTTATATGACTAGTCCACACATGCATGGTAGTAATCCTAATAGTATCATTCATCAAATCTTAGCAGATGGTAAATATCCATTAATACCAGATGGGCATGTATGCCATGAAATCCTTGGACCAGGAACAATTGGTTTTAATGCTGGTCATATTTGGAAAATTGATAACACCAAACCAGAAACTGTTTCTGAAGGTTTAATTCTGGGAAGAAAAATAGCGGAAGAATTCCGCAAAGCTTTAGCTCATTATAATCCGAGTACTTATGGTAATGCTTTTTTGGTCAGTACAGGTTCATTACTTGGCGTAAGAGAATCACGAAGGATTATTGGCGATTATATTTTAACAGTTGATGATTATGCGAGTCGTAAATCATTCCCTGATGAAATTTGCCGAAACAGTTATTATATCGATGTACATGGTAGTAAAGCAGCTGCTCTAGCGAAGGGCAAACTTTCTCCTTATGGTGTAGGTGAAAGTCATGGGATTCCTTATCGTTGTTTAACACCAAAAGGATTAAACAATGTGTTAGTCGCTGGACGTTCTATATCTTGTGAACGCATGGTGCAAGGTAGTATCCGAGTGATGCCAACTTGCCTTGCGATGGGGGAAGCTGCTGGTCTTGCTGCAAGTCTTGCCGCAAGTAATGATGGAAAGGTAAGAGACATCGATGTGCAACATCTACGCAAGCGATTATTAGAAGAAGGCGCGTATATTTTGTAGTTTAGCTTAAGTCAAAATACTGATGGAAGATGGGATCGAGATGGGAAAATATAAGAAATATCTAATACCCTTAAGTGTTATCTTAGTTGTTTTAATATTCTTTCTAGCACGTAGCTTACTTGTTAGTAACAAAATTGAAGAGTTAAAAGATTATGAAGGTTATATTAAGACTAATAATCTTTTAGAAATGAGCTACAAAGATTATTTAGAAACATACCAAAGTGAAATTAACTATGGAAATGGTTCAATTAGTATCACACCAGATGACTATAATATCGATGAATCATTAAGAATTAATCAGAATGAGAGTAATGGTTATGACATGGGTGTGGTTCGTCTTAACCGTGGTAATGAGATAACCTTTACAATTAATACCGCTGAAAGCGGGATGTATGAACTATATTTGGATTATTTTTATATAGGTAATGAACTATTACCACCTAAAATTGGACTACTAATTAATGATGAATATCCTTTTTATGAGAGTAGACAATTATCATTTCCCGTAACTTGGGCTCCTGAAGTAACAGATACCAAACAAGGGACATACCAAGTTATCCATCATTATCAATTAGACCGTTACAATAACGAAGTCCAACCAAAGTCAAGTATTGTACGGGCCTGGCAAACATCGGCCATTTATGACGGTTCTTACTTTTACGGTACACCACTCCTTTTCTACTTAGAAGAAGGAGAAAATGTAGTAAAAATCATTTCCCGAAGTAATGATTTACTGATTGGTAGAGTAACCTTTGGTTCACCAAAAGAGATACCAGATTACAAAAACTATAAAGCAACTTATGCTGGTAAAGAACGCTATAAAGGATTAATAACCATCGAAGCAGAGTATTACACATATAAATCCGACCCATCCATCAAACTCTACTCTGATACTAATCCTAGTAGCACTAATTATCACTCTCGCATCAAGAAACTCAATGCGATTGATGCCTATACTTGGAATGAAGCTGGTCGTAGTGTTACTTGGGAAATTGATGTACCTAAAGATGGTTTATATAAACTAGGTTTTAAATATATTCAATATCAAATGATTGACTTACCTGCCTATCGAAAGATTGAAATAGATGGAGAAGTTCCATTTGCGGAATTATTAGCTTACCCTTTCCAATACAGCACAAAATGGAAAAATGAAGTATTAGGAAATGGGTATGAAGATTATTACTTCTATTTAACTGAAGGTAAGCACGAAATCAGACTTACAAGTGTAATTGATCCTTATCGCCCTATCGTGGAAACACTAAAAAGCATCATGACAGAAATCACAGATTTATCACTGGATATTAAGAAGTTAACAGGTGGTAAAACTGATGCTTATCGAGATTGGAAGATTACTGAATATATCCCTGATATCGCTGATCGATTACTTAGCTGGGCTGATGAATTAGATAAAGCCTATCGCTATGGTAACTCTTTAAATAATACTGATAAGCTCGCAGGGGAATTAATTAATTTACGTTATGCTGAAGAAAACTTACGAGAACTTGCTGATGACCCTGATAAAATCCCCAATAAACTTACAGCGTTATCGGAAGGCTCTACTTCAGTTTCTCAATACTTAGGTGATTTAACTTTAAGACTAACAAAGCAAACTATGGGAATCGAAAAATTCTATCTCTTTACTGATAGTAAATTACCAAAAGCTGACGCGAATATCTTTAAAAAACTAAGTGAAAACATTAAGCAATTCTTCTATTCCTTTAAAAATCAATATTCCCATTATGATAGTAAAGATCCTGACACTATTGAAGTATGGGTAAACCGTTCGCGGGCAAATATTGATTTACTCCAAAAAATGATTGATGAAGAATTTACACCTAAAACAGGTATCAAAGTAAATCTCTCATTAATGCCTAATGCAGATAAATTAATCTTGGCTAATGCGGCAGGAATTCAGCCCGATGTAGCCTTAGGTGTAGGAAATAACACCCCATATGAGTTTGCGATTCGGAATGCGGTAGTGGATTTACGGCAATTTGCAGGTTATGAAGAGCTTGTCGCTAACTATCCTCCAGGGGTTTTAATCCCATACATCTATGCCGATGGTGTCTATGGCCTGCCAGAAACCATTGATTTCTATTTAACTTTTTATCGTACTGATATCTTAGATAAACTGGATATACCCGTTCCTGACACTTGGGATGAGGTAACAGAAATCCTTCCAGAGTTACAACAATATGGTATGAACTACTATATACCGCTAGGAAGTTCCTCAAGTTATAAAGGATTCTCAATCACATTACCTTTCTACTATCAAAATAATGCGAAACTGTACGCTGATGATGGGATGTCAACCGTCATTGATTCAGCTGAAGGTTATCGAGCGATGAAAATGATGACGGATTTATTCACCATCTATGACTTACCGAAACAAATACCAAGTTTCTATAATCATATTCGTTATGGAACTTTACCTATTGGTATTTCATCATCGAGTGCTTACTTACAACTTCTAATCGCTGCACCAGAAATCCAAGGGAACTGGGATATCGCTTTATATCCTGGATTAGCTAGCGAAGATGGCGAAGTTAAAAGGTATTCGTCCGTATCATCATCAGCACTGATGATGTTTAAATCATCAACAAAACAAGAAAAGGCCTTTGAGTTTATCAAGTGGTGGTTATCTACTGATACGCAAAGTCGGTTTGCCCAAGACTTACAAACAATGTATGGTAAAGAATACATGTGGTTTTCCGCCAACCTTAAAGCTCTTGAATCATTATCTATCGATGAAGAGCATAAGCAAATCATGCTTGAACAACTCGAATGGGCGATTGAAACTCCAAATGTACCTGGTGGTTATTATCTCGAACGGGAAATCAGTAACGCTTGGAATGCGATAGTCTTTAATGATAAGAATATTCGTACCGCTATCGATGAAGCAGTGCTTTCCTCAAATCGAGAAATCAAACGGAAGATGACAGAGTTCGAATATATCGTTAATGGGGTTAAGGTAAAGGATTTCCTAGTTCCTACTTTAGAAAACATTGATTATTGGTTAAAAGAAAGAAGGGACGACAAATGAAACAAAAACTAAGTAAATTACATGCTAGTAAACTAACCACTGTCTTAGTTTTTTGTGGTCCCTACTTTTTTCTCTTCTTTACTTTTATCGTTTTAGCTGTTTTTGCAGCAGTAGTTTTAAGTTTTACTGATTTCAACTCCATTGAATTTCCTCGTTTTGTCGGATTAAAGAATTATGTTGACCTAATTACGCAAGATGAGGTCTTCATGCAAAAGGTTTTACCTAATACGATTAAGTTTGCCTTAATCGTTGGGCCTGGGGGATATTTCTTATCTTTCTTCCTAGCATGGATGTTAGCCCAATTACCCCATAAGTTAAGAACTGTACTTGCGGTTATCCTTTATTCACCCTCAATGACCATGGGGGTAGCCATGAGTGTTGTTTGGAAAGCTCTCTTTTCCGGTGACCCAAATGGTTACTTAAATCATTTTCTCCTAAAAGTCGGAGCTATCAGTGAACCTATTCAATGGCTCCAATCACCTGAACATTTAATGACTATCATGATAATCGTTACCCTCTGGAGTAGTATGGGGGTAGGATTCTTGGCAATGCTGTCGGGGATCTTAAATGTTGATCAAGAAATCTATGAAGCTGCTTATATTGATGGGATTCGCAATAAATTTCAAGAGATTTTCTATATTACAATACCATTGATGAAACCCCAAATGTTATTTGGGGCAGTAATGGCTGTTGTTAATACATTCCAAGCTGGTGGAATTGGTGTAGCTTTATCTGGTTCTAACCCTACGCCACAATATGCTGGACAACTTATCGTAAATCATATTGAAGACTTTGGTTTCATTCGGTTCGAAATGGGTTATGCCGCAACAGTATCTGTAGTATTACTTTTGATGATAAACTTCATCAGTAAGAGTGCTGCCAAGATCTTAGGCAGTAGAGATTAGGAGGTAGACTATGTCGAAGTATAGTATGACAAAAATCAATCCCCGACGTCTAGGGCGCTCGCATATTAAATACTTAATTATACTCCTCCCACTTGCTCTTTTTATGCTACTGCCAATCGTTTACATAATCAACACTGCTTTTAAACCCATTGACGAATTATATGCTTTCCCACCAAGGTTCTTCGTGTTAAAACCAACATTAAGCAATTTCACCAGACTCTTTAGACAAACCTCAAGTTTTGGGATACCCTTTACCCGCTATCTATTCAACAGTATTGTTATCACCATTCTTGGTGTAACCTTAACAGTTATTATTACGTCTTTAAGTGCTTATGGGTTATCCAAACTCAAGTTTAAAGCAAAAAATACTCTCTTCAGAATAAATCAATTAGCCTTAATGTTTGTGCCTGTGGCAGTTACTATTCCCCGCTTTCTCATCATTGTTAAGTTAGGTGTGTACAATACGCCAGTTGCTCATATCTTACCGTTATTAGCGATGCCCGTTGGGTTATTCCTTGTTAAGCAATTCGTTGATCAAGTACCTAACTCCCTATTGGAATCAGCACGTATCGATGGTGCTAATGATTATCAAATCTACTGGCATATTGTTCTACCCATAATTAAACCAGCACTTGCGACCGTCGCAATTCTGGCCTTCCAGTCCTTCTGGAATAATGAAACTACTAGTTCTTTGTATATTAGCGATGATAGTCAAAAAACCGTAGCCTTCTTCCTTACCTCAATCACTAGTGGAGCTGGTATCGCTGGTGCAGGGATGGGGGCAGCGGCATCATTAATCATGTTCTTACCTAATATCATCATTTTCATCATTATCCAAAACAAAGTAATGGATACGATGGCGCATTCAGGGATTAAGTAGGTGTTAGTTATGAAGAAAAAGATATTATTACTTTTGATTTTAGTACTTACTTTTATTCTTAGTTTCAATGGAATTAGCACTAAGGCTAATAATGGTGTACTATATAAAACTTACACTGAAGACCATAGCCATCGCTTAATCCCCACTCAAGATGCCTATATTCCCATCGCCATTTATACCCAATTTGGTGATATTACTTTAAAGAATCCTGAAGACATATTTATCGATGAAGATGAATCGCTATATATCGCTGATACTGGTAATAAGCAGATTCTTATCATTGATAAAGGCTATACCAATATCAGAACAATTGGTAAAGATGTGCTTATTAAGCCCACAGGGTTATTTGTGGATAAAGATAAAAACATTTACGTTGCTGATATGGAAGCAAGTTTAGTCTATAAGTTTAGTCCTACGGGGGAAGTACTCTTCACCTATGGAAAACCTACAGAGCCAATGTTTGGGACGAAAACACCCTACAGGCCAATTAAAGTAACCGTAGATTATCGGGGTAACCTTTATATTATCAGTGAGGGTACCTATAACGGAATTATTCAGTTAAATAGTAAAGGGGAATTCTTAGGTTTCTTTGGTGCTAATACCTCTAAAGTTGACTTAAGAACCATCATCATTAAATCCATCTTTCCCAAGAATGTTTATGAGCGGTTTATCACGGTTAACCCTGTTACTCCAACTAACATCACCATTGATGACCAAGGACGGGTATACACAGTAACGCGGGGTACCTTTGGAGATGCGATTAAACGGCATAACATCTCAGGTGTTAATAAAATGCGAACTGACTTAAATGACACGAATGCCTTTAATGCGATATCCATCGGGCCTATAGGCAACATCTATACTGTCGCTGATGATGGGTATGTCCGTGAGTATGATGCAGAAGGTAATCTCCTCTTCTTATTTGGTGGTAAAGATGAACGGGGATATTTTAAGGGTTTGTTCAATAATCCAGTTGCGATCGCCAGTGACAAAGGATTTAATCTCTATGTTATAGACCGTGCTAAGAGCGAATTACATGTCTTTATTAGAACTGATTTTGCGAAATTAGTTCATGAAGCGGTAGCACTATATCAAGAAGGTTTATATTCAGAATCAAAAGAACCTTGGCAATTAGTGCTTGAAGCTAATAACATGTTCGACTTAGCCCATAAGGGAATCGGACTTGCCTATTTTAAACAAGAGATGTATCGGGAAGCATTAGAAGAGTTTAGAATTGCAGGCTATCGCCAAGGTTACTCAGATAGTTTCTGGGAATTAAGAAATGACTGGTTAATGCGTAATTTGTCCATCATCCTCATAATTTTTGCGTCATTATACCTATTCTCAGTAATAAATCGATATACTCTCAAAGTACATCCCATTAAGAGTGGAATTAAATATATTAAAACACAACTTAATAAATACCGCATATCCAGAGAATTGTTATTTGTGACCTATGTGATGAAAAATCCTGCTGATGCTTACTATGGTATAAAGCGGGAAGGTAAGGTCTCAATTCTATCCACCTTGATTTTATGCTTAGTACTATATATCGAAAAAATCTTTGCGATTTATTATACCGGATTTGTCTTCAACTATAACGACCTTTATCGTGTTTCTTTAGTTAAAGAAGCGATAACACTCTTTGCCCCCTTAGTACTCTTTATCTGTGCTAACTACTTAGTATGTGCAATCAATGATGGGGAAGGCAAATTCACTGTTGTATTCAAAGCAACAATCTATAGTCTTATGCCCCTAATTCTCTTTTGGCCAGTAGTAGTAATATTAAGTAATGTATTAACTCTAAATGAAGCATTCATCTATCAAGCAGCAATGACGGTTTTATATGCCTATACAGGTATTCTCCTATTTATCATGATTAAAGAAATCCATAATTACTCATTATGGGAGACCATCAAGATTATCTTAATAACCGCATTTACCATGATCGTAATGTTAGTATCTTATTACTTACTAAATGGTTTAGTCCAACAAGTAATTAACTTTATTATCCAGATTATCTCGGAGGTGGGTTTACGTGTATAAGAAAACTATCATAGCAGTTGTCATTATACTTCTAACCATCTTTGTCACAGTTCAAGTTAGGGGCAAGATGATGAACCAACAAATTAAATCAGGCAATACCGGAAACTATCCCACCATCTTTGGTAATAACTTATACCTTTCTAATCGTTATACACAACCTGATGATCTGCGGTTGGTAAATGCCGATAATACCATACCTGTTGAATATGAGTTATTAGCGACTAATGATGATGTTGAATTATATTTCAATAGTGAAACATTAGAATTTAAAGTTAAGAATCTTAAGACGGGGTATGTTTGGAACAGTAGTGGTCAAAACCTGAGAGAAGGTGGATTAAATGCCACTAATAGGGATATCATGCGGTCTCCTGTTTATATGGAGTATTATCCATATGTAGAGAAAACTGATGAAGTTGTGGCTACTTTAAAACGTGCTAGTGCTTATGATGCTAAACATACTATAACTAAACTTGATAACGGTGTTGTTATTAACTTCAACTATAACAAACTAGATATTAGTTTTGATCTTTATGTGACTTTAGAGAGTGATGGATTAGTTGTAAGAATACCCAATGATAGCATCACCGAAGTAAACAATAAAATTGCCACAATATACTTATTTACTAACTTTGGTTCAACCTTTAGTGATTCCACTCCAGGATACATGTTCATTCCGGATGGTGTAGGTGCATTGTATCGCTTTAAAGATAACTCTGCCATCAAGAATGTCTCACATTATCAAACCCGCTTCTATGGTTATGATATTGGTTTATCACAAGCTCGAAGTGAGGGTTCAGCAGTTACCATACCTGTTTATGGGATGGTCCATGGTATTAATCAAAATGCCTTTGTTGCGGTAGTTGAAGAAGGCGCTTATAATGCCGCATTACATATCAACCCAAGTGGTGCTAACTCCATCAACTATAACTGGATTGGGCCAAAATTCATTTTTAGAGAAACCTATGTCTATCCTACTAATCTAAAAGGAGACGGAATTACCGTCATCCAAGAAGATAAAAATAATGAGAATCTCCAAATCCGCTTATTATTCACCGAAAATGATGAAGCCAATTATGTGGGAATGGCAAGAAAGTATCAAGATTATCTTGTAAGAAATGAGATTCTTAAACCATTCGCTTCTAATGAAGTGAAATTAAGATTAGAGATTCTCGCAACTGATAGCGAAAATGGTTTATTTGGTCCGAAAACATTAAAGATGACCGATATCGAAGAAACTGAAGATATTATCAACACATTATATGATGCAGGTATTAGCGAACAGTTGGTGGTACTCAGAGGTTGGAATAAAGATGGGATGAGTGGGGAAACCCCTTATCAGATTAAGTTAGAAAAGAAGTTCGCTTCGAAGAAAGAATTAGCGAAGTTACAAGCGAAGTTAACTGAGAAGCTAATTGAATTATATTTTTACAATGACTATATAAAGGCTTATGAAACCTCTAATGTAGTTAATCCTCGTAATGATTTTGCGCGGGGGATTTACAAACGACGGATTGAAAATAACATTAATGGTATTCTTTATCAAAAGTATAATTATTTGAATCCACAATCAACATTGGAATTAAGTAAAGATGATGTTTCAAAGTATGAAAAATTAGGTATTGATAATTTAGCGCTTGATTCTATTGGTTCAATTCTTTACTCCACTTACTATAACAAAAAGAATTATAACCGTTATGATAATGTGCAATATTATCTCAAAGCACTTGATCAACTAGTTAAGAGGCAAAATATCGCTTTATATCAACCTAATGCTTACTTATGGAAATACATCAATAATTACTTAGATATACCAATGTATAACACCCAAGTAACCATCTTTGATGATACAGTGCCATTCTTACCAATCGTCCTTAAAGGATATGTAGATTACTATTCCCCATTCATTAATTTCTTCGCAAATCCAGAAGAACAATTATTGTTATTAGTGGATTATGGTATATATCCTTCATACATTGTCACCTTTGAACCTACGCATAAACTGAACTTCACAAATGCAAATGTCTTCTTTACGACCGAATTTAGGCTTTGGAAAGATAAAATCATTAGCCATTATAATACACTCGCTGAAGCTTTAAATCCTGTTAGCCAAACATGCATTAAATCCCGGACAATGTTAGATATTGGGATTGCCGAAGTTACTTATGAAAATGGGGTAAAGTTCATTATCAACTATACTGATACGGAATATGAGTATGGAGAAATAGTAATTAGTCCAAAGAGTTTCATTGTTGAAGGGGGGAGCCAACAATGAAAAAGTTTCGGTTAAAGCGAAAATATCGTGAATGGTTATTTGGCTACCTCTTCATCGGTTTTTGGATAATTGGGTTTATCGTTTTCTCCCTTATTCCGATGGGACAATCAATCTATTACAGTACTAAGAATATTAGGATATCTACAGATGGTTTACAAGTAGTCCAAAACTTAGGTCTGAAAAACTATCAGAACGCCTTTTTCTTCATCTATTTCATGGAATCATTATGGGACTATGCTAGAAACACCTTAATCATGATTCCAATGATTATCGTCTTCTCGATAATTATTGCTTTACTCTTGAATCGAAAATACCGCTTAAGAGGATTATTCCGCACGATTTACTTTTTACCAGTAATTATCTCAAGTGGACCTGTTATTAGTAGATTTCAATCACAAGGGGCAATGAAGATTCCTACCCTTGCTGATCAAAACTTGATCTCCATTTTTGAATCAGGACTACCTACTAGTTTCGCTGGAATCTTGGCGACTTTGTTTGGAAGAATCGTCATCATAATGTGGTTTACTGGTGTACCTGTGCTAATTTTCCTCGCAGGGTTACAAAAAATTGATCAATCGATTTATGAAGCAGCCAGTATCGATGGGGCATCAATGTGGGAATGTTTCTGGAAAATAACACTTCCGACTTTAAAACCTCTAATTAATGTTAATATCATCTTTTCCATTGTTGCGATAAACATTTTCTCAAGTAACAATGTCAACTCAATTATTGATAGTAGAAAATTAACTCAATATGGTTATGTTAATGCGATGGCTTGGATTTACTTCGTAGTTACTCTACTAGTATTAGGTATCCTTCTCCTTGTTGTTAACTTTAGAAGAAAAGAGAAACGAGCGGTTGTACGGAAGGTGATTCGATGAAGAAACTAACGGAAATCGATGTTGATTTGTATAAAAAGAAAACCAAACGGATTCTGTTTGGCAAGCAATTAGGAGAAGGGTTAGTTGCAAAGATCGTTGTTTATTTCCTCTTAATTACCCTAAGTTTTATCTTCATTTACCCCCTGTTATATATGTTTAGTACTAGTCTTAAGAATATTGATGATCTCTTAGATACTTCGGTCGTTTGGATACCAAGAGAAATCTTTATTGAGAACTATCGCACGGCCGCAAAAGTTCTTAATTTACCGACAAAATTTAAAGAGTTCTTTCAGTTTAATACCTTATATAAAACCTTTATCGTGGTAGGTGCCCCTGCATTAGCATCTACAGTAGCATGCTGTTTAATTGGTTATGGCCTATCAAGATTTAACTTCCCACTTAAGAAGATGTGGTTAGTACTCATGATTTTCATTTTCATCGTTCCTCAACAAATAATTCTTTTGCCCCAATTCGTTTGGTTTAAAAAGATTGGTATTTTAGGGAAAATCTGGAGTTATATCCTACCAGCATTAGGTGGACAGGGACTCAATGCGACGGTATTCATTCTCATCTTCTATAGTTTCTTTAATATGATTCCTAAATCATTAGATGAGGCTGCTTATCTCGATGGTGCAAATGAAGTTCAAGTTTTCACCAAAGTAGGGTTACGTCTATCTTTTCAACCTGTATTAATCGTATTTATCTTTAACATTGTGTGGTATTGGAACGATTTCTATCGTGCTTCATACTTCCTAACAGGTTCGAAATGGACGACGTTACCATTAGAGTTAACGAAATTTGAGAATCGCTTCCTCGCTATGACTGAAGGACTTGAAAGTCAAATCAAGAATATCTATGAACCATTGATTATGGCAGGTACAATCTTAACCATTCTACCTATCATCATCTTCTATTTCTTCCTCCAACGTTACTTCGTTGAAAGTGTGGACCGTACAGGAATTACAGGAGAATAACAAAGAAAGGGTGATCCTCATGTATAAGTTCACTAGAGAAATTCCGCTTGATACTTCTTATGATGTCATTGTCATAGGTGGAGGACCAGCAGGTTGTACAGCAGCTGCTAGTGCCAGTCGTGAAGGGGCGAAAACGCTCTTAATTGAGCAAACTAGTTCCCTAGGAGGAATGGGAACAAGTGGTTTAGTTCCAGCTTGGACACCATTTTCCAATAAGGAGCAGGTTGTCTATAAAGGGCTTGCAGAAGAAGTATTTAACCGGGTTAAGAAACAAATGCCGCATGTAAAACCAGACGATTACGATTGGGTACCAATCGATAGTGAAGCATTAAAAAGGATTTATGACGATCTTGTTACTGGTTTTGGTGCTAAAATTCTCTTTAATACTTTCCTCTGTGATGTTGATACCGATGGTAATGGCAATATCACATCAATAATCGTCAGTAATAAAGGTGGCTTAAAAGCTTATCAAGCCAAGGTGTATGTCGATTGTACTGGTGACGCCGATGTTGCTTATTATGCTGGAGCAGAGTATCAAAAAGGTGACGAAGATGGTACCCTTCAACCAGCAACCCTCTGTTTCAAACTTAGCAATGTTGATGTGTATGGTTTCCAAACCATGCCCAAACTTCGGGGCGAAGATGGGGTTATTGAGAAAATCGTTAAAGATGGTAAGTATCCCTTAATATCCCGACTTAATTCAGTAATTGTTGGACCAGGAACTGCTGGATTTAACGCTGGGCACATCTTTAATGTTGATAGTACAAAACCTGAATCGGTTAGTGAAGCTTTAATTTTAGGAAGAAAGATTGCGTTAGAATATCGCAATGCCTTAGCAGAATATGTTCCCACCACATTCGGTAATGCCTTCCTCGTACAAACAGGAGCGCTATTGGGGGTAAGAGAATCACGCAGAATTATTGGTGATTACATCCTTACAGTAGATGATTATGCTGAACGACGTAGTTTCCCAGATGAAATATGTCGGAACTGTTACTACATTGATGTACATGGTAGTGTAGAAGCAGCTTTAGCACAAGGAAAACTGATGAAATACAGGAAAGGTGAAAGTCACGGTATCCCCTATCGCTGCTTAACACCAAAAGGGCTTAATAATCTATTAGTCGCAGGTCGTTCCATCTCCTGTGAACGGATGGTGCAAGGTAGTGTAAGGGTTATGCCAGTATGTCTTGCGATGGGTGAAGCAGCTGGCATGGCTGCGAAATATGCCGCTGATAATGGTGGAGATGTCAGAAAAGTAAATGTCGAGCATTTACGTAATCGGTTAAAAGCAGTAGGAGTATATATTAATTAATTTAATAAAGAAAAAAGAGGAGGATAACATGAAGAAGAGTTTGTTTCTTGTGGTGTCGTTACTTCTGTTGTTTGTTTTAGCTGGTTGTATTAATTTTTCTAGTACTACCACTGAAAATTCAACCACTACAACGACTACAGTTGGTACAACAACAACAGAAGCAATGGCTAATGCCACATTCGAGGGTGTTGTGGATGTCGTTATTGGCGTTGGCCAAGAATATTCAAAACTTGAAGGCATAACTGCCAAAGACTATGATGGTACTGACCTTACAGACAAAATTGTCGTTGATGGCATCTTAAATGGTCGGAAACCTGGCGAATATGAAATTACGTACAAAGTAACCGGAAAAAATGGTGTCGAAGTTACTGCAAAACGTAAAATTACAGTAGTAGAAAATGCGAAATTTGAAGGTGTAGAAAACTTACCATCAGGTATTCTTGTCGATACACCATTAAACATCTTTGATTATGTAACAGCAAAAGATAATGACGATACGGATATCACTGATCAAATCGTATTAACTGGAGATATAGTTGATGAAAATGGTGATGTTGATACTAGCACTCCAGGAGATTATCAAATAACATTAACAGTTACAGGTAATAGTAATTATCCAACTACATATGTTTACACCTTAACTGTATTCTCTAAGAGTGATGCAAGAATTACTTTCACAGGTACTGATGAAGGTACAACTGATGTTATCACGAAACCATTAGGAACACCTATTAACATCTATCTAATTGCTCAAGCAAAAGATTATGATGGTTCATCACTAGAATTTACCGTTACATACGACGAATCCTATGAAGAATTTATTGATGAAAACGGCGTCTTTAATCCAGATGAAACTGGTGAATATCAATTCACTTACAAAACGACTGGCGAAAATGGTAATGAAGTCACTAAAGTCTTAACTATTAAATACATTCTCCAAGGTATCATTCTTGATGGTAAATACTTCCCAGTCTTAACGGAACATATCAATAATGATAGTAAACCAAGTAATGCTATCTTAATCTATACTGAACTTAAAGGTAAAGGTGAATATGGTGTTCTCTTAATCGTTGATAAATACGGTAAGGTTATCATGATTAGAGACTGTTACGGTGAACAAATTGATGTTAATAATCCAATTAAAGCTGGTGACCCTGCCAATGTTCAAGGTCTTCCTAACTTCAAGACTTATAGTCAATATACAAATGGCTTATGGGATAATTGGACAGCTGGTGGAGCTGATTCTTTCCAAGGTATTTTAGGTCCACAAGGTACTGAAGGTGGCATACCTGAAGGTGGATTCGCAATTTACTTCTCAGCTGGTTCAGCACAAGGTCATGCGATTAGAGCTTTAGGTGTAGAATATGGTCGTGAATATGGCTTAACAGTACAAGTAGTAAATCTTGATATCCCAGGATTTGACCCAGAATTAGGTAAGGATTTACCAACATTTACTGGTATTGATGATATTGTATTATATGCTGGTGATACATTTGATCCATTAGCTGGTGTCAAAGCTTATGATAAAGATGGTAATGAGTTAACAGTCAGTGTAGTCTACAATGATGTAGATACTGCAAAAGCAGTTATCCCTGGGGCAGCACGTTCAATTAATGATGCTGAAGGTCGGGCTAAATTCAGACAAGGTTGGTATGCTGTCGTTTATGAAGTAACGACGGATGACGGTTATAAAGTTCATGTCACAAGAAGAGTAACTGTCCAACCTAAATCTGCTGATGCCCAAATTGCTGGTAATGATGATGTCGAACTGATAGTAGGACAAGAATTTGATCCATTAGCTGGTATTGTAGCTACTGATTATGATGGCACTAATATTACTAGTCAAGTAATTGTAGAAGGTGAAGTCGACATTAACACTCCAGGTGAATATACCTTGACCTATAGAGTAACAGGTAAAAATGGTGTGGAAGTCACTGTTACAAGAAAAGTAACGGTACTAGCAAATGCTCGTTTTGAAGGCGTGCAAGATTTTGAAGTCTTTGTTGGCGAAACATTTGATAAACTCGCATTAATTAAAGCGTATGATTATGATAATACCGATATCACAAGTTGTATTATCGTGGAAAGTGAAATTTATAGCGATGGTACTTTCGATACAAGTGTTGTAGGTTCATACGAAATAACTTTAAAAGTTACTGGACAAAATGGTGTTGAAGTAACCGTTTCCTTTACATTAACTGTTAAAGAGATTTCTGATGCAACCTTAACATTTGTAAACATTCAAAATGATAAACTAGATTTCTATGTAGGTGGCAATCTTGACTTATTAGAATTAGTGAATGCTAAGGATTATAATGGTACTATCCTTTCACCTACAGTATCCTTTGATGAAGGAATTGCCGATTTAGTCGCTAATAACGTATTCACACCAGATGAAGTTGGCACTTATGTATTTACATTTAAAGTAACAGGTGCTAGTGGTAATGAAGTTACGAAGAGTTTAACTGTTGTAGTGCATGCTGCTGGTATTATCGTTGATGGAGTCTTCTTATCTGTTTTACCAGAAAACGTTAATAATGCTGAAAGACCAAGTAACAGTATCCTCATCTATACAGAATTAGATGGTCAAGTTGCCTATGGTGTATTAGTAATCGTAGATAAATACGGAAAAATCGTTTTGGTACGTGATTGTTATGGTGAGCAAATCGATCTAAATAATCCAATTAAAGCTGGTGACCCTGCCAATGTTCAAGGTCTCCCTAACTTCAAGACCTATAGTCAATTTACCAATGGTCTCTGGGATAATTGGACAGCAGGAGCTAATGATATATTGCAAGGTCTTTTAGGACCACAAGGAACTCCTGGTGGCATACCTGAAGGTGGCTTTGCGATTCTCTTCACCCAAGGTGGTAGCCACAATAACCGGGCTTTAGGTTTACAATATACACGTGAATATGGCTTAACAGTAGAAGTTGTGAACCTTGAAATTCCGGGATTTAATCCAGAATTAGGTAAAGACTTACCAACATTTACTGGTATTGAGGATATTGTATTATATACCAATGATGAATTTAATCCATTAGCTGGTGTTAAAGCTTATGATAAAGATGGTAATGAGTTAGAAGTTAGTGTAGCATATAATGATGTCGATACTTCAAAATCAGTCATTCCTGGTGCGGCACGTACACCAAATAATGGAGATGCTCGTGCTAAATTTAAACAAGGTTGGTATGCCGTTGTGTATGAAGTAACAATGGATGATGGCTACAAAGTTCATGTTACACGAAGAGTAACGGTAAGAGAAGCACAATAACTTAGCATATAGAAACTTCATCTCTCTCCTGATTTTTGGAGAGAGATGAAGCTTACATCAATGACACTATAAGAAAGCGATAGTGATATACATGGTCACAATATACGACATTGCAAAATACTCAGGATATTCAATAAGTACTGTTTCCAAAGCTCTAAATAATTATAAAGATGTAAATGAAGAAACACGCAGAAGAATCTTAGATGCAGCAGAAGAGTTAGGATATATCCCTAACTCAAATGCGAAGAGTTTGTCAACGAAAAAAACTATGACCATTGGGGTAGTGTTTGAAGAGAAAACAGGGTTAGGGATTACCCATCCCTTCTTCAGTAAAGTATTGAATGAGTTCAAAAAGTGTGTGGAAGAAAAAGGGTATGATTTACTCTTTATGTCCGATCAACTTGGGAAAAACCCTAAACTCTCTTATTATGAACATTGTCTTCTTAAAGGTGTTGATGGTGTCATTATCCTTTGTAGTGATATCACTACTGAGAATATCAAAAGGTTATTTGATAGTGATATACCGAGTGTAATTATCGATAATGATACTTCCAAAACTAATTGCGTCTATACTGATAACTATAAATACTTGTTTTTAGCAACAAAGTATTTAATTGAAAAAGGTCATACCAGAATTGCTCATATCGCTGGTAGTATTGCGTCCTTTGTAGGGAAAGAAAGATTACGAGGTTATAAAGATGCCCTTAAGCATCATGGTATCGCAGTTCGTGATGATTATATTCTTCGTGGACATAATTATTCCATTATCCAAGGTTATAACAGAGGGTTAGATATTATTAAAATGGAAGATAAACCGACTGCAGTAATAGCAGCGAGCGATACGTTAGCTTTTGGAATGATGAAAGCATTAGAAGAACATGGCTACAAAGTGCCTGAAGACATCTCTGTAATAGGATATGATGATAGTGAAATTGCTCTTTATACGCAACCTCCACTTACAACAATTCAACAAAACACGGAAAGGATTGCGAAAGAAGCCGCGAAACTACTTGTAGCACAAATGCAGAAACCAACTAAAGTATATCAGAAAAAGGAAATAGATGCTAAACTAATTGAAAGACAAACTGTCCGTTCCTTATTATAAGTTTTCAAGGAGGTGAAAGGCTTGAAACTTCGAAAAGTACTAGCCTTAATACTTTTATTTCTATCATTAATTATTACTTCCTGTATTAGTACTAAGGTAACTACAACTACTACTAAATCAGAAGATGTAACAACAAGTGATTTAGCAACTACGACTAATAATACAACCACTACTAAAGATAAAGAAACTATAATCTTAAAAGATCTGCATGATTCACCAGCATCTAGTGAAGATACAAGAGCAAGTGCTGATTATAGTAAATCGACAATTATTATTGATAATCAAAATAAAGAATTCACCTATACTAATGGGATCTTAAAAACTGCCAATGATAAAACTAGTTTTACTGGTGATGATTTCATCGTTGGTACAAATAGTGGTTTTTCAGCTAAATGGACACCAAATATTACCAAAGCGGGCTTATATAAAATCTATATTATGTGGCCAGATTTTGAGAACACAGAGTATCTAAAAGTCGAGGTAGCATATGAAGGCGGCAACAATTTAGACCAAACTAAGATTTTTAACCAAGTTTATAATGCTGGTTACTGGGTCTATGTTGGTAATTACTATTTAGCGGAAGGTACTAACAACTATGTAAAAGTTACTGGTCAAACTGGAAAAACCATCGTCGTTGATTCGGTAATGTTTGATTTATCTGTGCAATTAGCGGAACCATTCACTGAAGACCCCTTGAGAGTGATGGACGTAGATTTAAATACAACAGAAGTAAGAGTAGTTCGTACTAAAGAAGGTAATTTCCATTTAACAGTTGATGGGGAAATCTTTTTTGGTAAAGGTATCGCTGATGTAGGCGAGTTAGAAAAAATGGTCGAAGCAGGTGTCAATGTAGCCCGAATTTATAGTACAGCACCCCTTGCAGATGGTTTATTAGACCGAGCTCAAGAACTAGGTGTAAAAATCGTCGTTGGTTTATGGCTAAATCATGAAACAGCTACATTTACCTATAAAGATAACCCTGAACAAGTTAGAGCCCAATATGAAGCAGTAACAAAAGAAGTAGATAAATATAAGGGACATCCAGCCATTCTAGCCTGGGCTATCGGTAATGAAGTTGATAAATCAACCTCCTTAAGTCCAAAACATATTTACGATGCGATGAACGAGTTAGCTAAGTACATCCACGAAGCTGACCCCTTACACCCCACTATAGCTTGTATTGCTGGGGCCAACCAAGTCAAGATGGTTTCGATTAATCGTTATGCTCCCCATATTGACATCATGATGGTAAACACATATAAGCAAATCCCCACAGCTCATGATAAGATTACCCATGCTTGGACAGGAGCATACATGATTGGTGAGTATGCAGTTGACCAACCAATGGAAACTACCACGACAACAAGTTGGGGAGCCATCATTGAGCCTAATGATTTTGTGAAGATGAATGCTTATAGCGAAAGATACACTAAGTACATCTTAGCTAATCAAAATAATAATTGCGTAGGGTCATTTGCCTTTAAAGATCAAGGGGCATTTAGAGTTAGTCATACCTGGTATAACTTGATTATTAATGGTAAAAAGACACCAACTTATTATGCGATGAAAGCGGCTTGGACGGGTGAGCCTATTGATATTAATATTCCTTATATTAAGAATGTCACCATTGATGGTAAGTCACAAACTGCATCTGTGATATTAGAAAAGAACACCAACTATTTGATCCAAGTTGAAGTAGAGAATGCGGCAGATGAGAATTTAACTTATACCTACGAACTCCGGAAAAATGCTGATATTAGTTCTAATACTGTACCAAGTGTGTTAAATAAGGTAGTATTCACTGATGTTCAAGGTAAACCTAATGAAAAATATATTAAGACACCAGGTGACCCAGGCAATTATCGCCTATATGTTTATGTGACTAATGACCGTGATCAAATCTCTTCCTTTAGTTTTCCTTTCCAAGTCATTGGTGAGCCATTTGTATTAGAAGATCAGCCAGCAGTAATGATCTTTGATACTTACAGTGAAGGTTTTACTACCATAAGTGGCACTTGGAAACGTAGTTCTAACCGTCCTTATAACAACAAATTAACACTCTACTCATCTGATAATAATGCGATTGCCGAGTTCAAACCAACGAATCTAAATCCAGGTAAGTATCAAGTATACTTCTATAACTTATCCGAAGGTATGTATCAACATGATGAAGCTGAAGTAGCATTTGAAGTTTATTTCAATAATAATCAAAAAGAAACCTATTCCTATCATATTACGCAAACACCTGAAGGCTGGAACTTAATCGATGAGTTTGAGTTCACGGGAACTGGCAATGAATTTGTACGGATTATGAAACAAAGTCAAACAGGCAAGGTATTAAGAGCGACAGCTATTGCGTTCTTACCCGTTGATGATGATTAATTTATTAATTATAAAGAAGGGAGATTAAGTATGAAGCGTATTTTATTACTAGTAATGTTAATTCTTAGCGTGCTATTAATCGCTTCCTGCAACCGTACTGGTAAAACCACCACAGGTGGATCTGGTACAGGAACTGGTACTACTACCACAAAAAAACAAACTACAACCAGTAATAATCCAAATGTTGACTCTTGTGGTGTAGACCGTAGTGGTATTACTGAATTTATCACTCTCGAATACGCAAGTTTTGAAAATGAAGAAATCGAACAAGCTATGTTATGTGAATTCCAAAAGCTTAATCCACATATCAAGGTTATTATGCGCAGTGATATCTATGAAATGAGTCATAGTGGTGCTATTTGGAATAGTACCCTAATCTCACTCGCATCAATTGGTGACTTACCAGATGTTTTCCAAGTTCAAGCGATGGATGATTTAATACAAAACGTTTTAGTATATGACATTACAGACATTTGGAATAATGACCCTGATACAGCTCATGTATTACCAGATGCGCAAAATGCCGTAGTTTATGGTGATAGACGTTTAGGTATGTTAAATGGTCAAGTTTTCCAAGGTGTATTCATTAACAAAGATCTCTTAGATGAATTTAATTTCGATTTAGAAGACTATGGCTTCGATTTTGCGAATAACGAAATTTGGAATTATGAACAAATGATTCAATTAGCACGTGATTTTACACAACGCGCTCGTGCTAAATATGACAATAAATTCTATTGGGGACTTGATGGTGAATATCACAACTTAGAATTAAGTTGGGGATTAGCACCATCAATCGATGAAAACTGGGGCATCTTCTCTTGGGATGGAGAAAAATTTAATTTCACTGATCCCCGCTTTATCAACTTATATCAATTAGAAGTACAACTGTTCCTTGATGGTATTCGTGCTGATGTTAAGAAGGATCCCGAAGGTAGCCTTTTAGAATTCGGTTCTGCCGATCCTGGTATCGACTTATTCTTCCAATTAGGAAGGGTTCTTTTATTCCCTAACTACACATGGAACTTCGATCAATTTAACTTAAGTCCATTTGAATTAATGTTCGTGCCCTTCCCTAAAGGTACTCATGAAGATGCTGTACCACGTATTCCAGGTCAAGTAGGGGTACATGCTATTGGTGTTAATACTGAACATCCACAGGAAGCATATGAACTCGCAAAATTTATGACTTGGGGTAGAGAAGGCTTCTTAGCCAAAATTCGAATCCATCACGAATTAGGTGAACGCCTAACAAAATTCCCTGTATCTGATTATGAAGATGTTTGGTATGAAATTGAAAAGATCTATACTGATACCGATAGTGATTTATATGTCGAAGGGTTTGACCTCATTATTAATGCGATTGTCGAACATAAACAATCAGTATTCGCGTTCGGTAAATGGTTACCAGGATACAGTGAATTTAAGAACTGGTATCAAAATAAAGAAACAGAAAGCCATTATCGTGCTGTTCAAGCAGGACAAATCCAATTTGCCGATGTAGCACAAACATGGGAAGATAAATTAAATGGATTAGTACAAGAAAGAATGGCACTATATGCAAAATATCCTAATATTACATTAGACGAGTAACAGTTTATTAAGGGTATTAGGGAAACGAAGATGCACTAAGTGAATTTTCGTTTCCCTAACCCAAAATTATTAGTTACTAGTTATTAATTATTGATTTTTAATAATTTATTATTT
>JAAYWZ010000003.1 GCA_012516175.1 Bacilli bacterium | reverse complement strand
GCAACTAGGTGTACTAATAGCAATGCTTGCCAATCAAGAAACTGATACTTTAGAAACCGGTACTGCATAAAACTTAGCTATCAGGAGCTATTTGGAGCAATACTATGAATCGCAAATTCTACGGAGTTAGGGACACGTTCCATTCATATATCAGTTTGATATTCTCTTACATTCTAGTATCTTTAGAAAATGTCTATAAACAAATTTCAATTACCCCATGATGAGGTCTTCTCTCCTCTTCTGGTGGGTATTTCATATAATCACCATATATATTAGTTAATAATCTATGGTAATTCTTGGGGATCGGAAAACTATAACCTTCAAATTTCCCATTTATTATGTCATCTAAATCTTCTTCTTCCATTAAATAACTATCAAATCTTTGCCGTGTTACTCCATTAGTGTAATGGTTAAAGTATCCTGTTTTCTTATTATTAAATAGCTTCATTATTCTCGTCTCTAATCTGTCAAAAACTGGTTTCTTAATAAATATATTAGAAGTTTTAATTAATCTGTGAATGATTCTTCGAGATAAACTCAAATGTGGAAAAATTTCTCTATTTCTAATTCTATTTAATTTTGAAAATATATAAAGGATTTTACATCTAACTCTTTCCAGTATACTATTGACCTTCACTACATCCATAGGGAAAATATCAATAAATATGCCATGGTGCATATCCATCTCTTTATAACTAGCTTGAAGGTATTTTGTATTGTTTTTTCTGATCCTAGAAAATTGTCGATACCATTTTGGATCAGTATTATAATTTTGTAGAAAATACTTAGGATTCAACTGTTTGTCACAAATACTAAGAAATTTTTCATAATCATTTCTCTTCATTATAACATCAATATCATCATCCCATGGGATAAATCCTTTATGTCTGATGGCACCCAATAAAGTACCTGAGAATAACTGATATGGCAAGTCATTCTCTTTACATATTCTATCAAATTCTAACAGTATCTCTAGCTGTACCACTTGTACCTTCCGTAGTATTTCAGGATTTATTTCAGTTTCCATATCAATCACTTCCTATTTCAAGACCATATAAATTATAGTAAAATCTAATCTCTAATCAGTCCCAATTCATTTTTTATCTTTGTGCTGGAAATCTCTGGAGTTCTAGGTAGATAAACAACTTCACAATAATCTTCTAGATAATCAAACTTTCCTTTCCAATCATCACCTATTACAAACACATTAACCTGAAAATTTATAATATCATTTATTTTTTGCTCCCAACTAACTTCTGGGATAACTAGATCAACATATCTTATAGATTCTATAAGTTTTTTCCTCTCTTCATAGGTAAAATAACATTTCTTCCCCTTTATTTGATTAAATTCCTCAGTAGATAAGCCCACAATTAGATAATCACCCAGTTCCTTTGCTCTTTTTAAAAGATTTATATGCCCATAATGTAATAAATCAAACGTACCGTAAGTAATTATTTTTTTCATATATTCTCTCTCCTTGTATAATTAGTATCATAGTCAACAGTGCAAGAAAGCACTATTTAACTTTCATACCTTAAAACAAACCATATCAGAATAAATTTGATCCTATCTTAAACACCACACATATTTCGGCTCCATATCTTAGCCGTTTTGC
>JAAYWZ010000063.1 GCA_012516175.1 Bacilli bacterium | reverse complement strand
ATCTTAGATCACTCCAAAACATGATTTGTGTAAATATATCTTACTAATCCTTTTTTATTATACCCTATCTTTGTATAAAAATAAATAAAAAAGTGTATACCCCCACCCCCGATATGGGGAGGGTTTGTATACACTCTGACAGGGAGTAAAAACTCCCTGTTTTATTAACTAGCATTATCACCTTTATCTTTAGTAGGATCTACTAACTTACGAATAATAATTGTCGCATCATCGATTACGGTAATGACATTGCCATTTCGATCGACTTGGGTAATGCAGACTCTTAAATCAACAGTACCATCATATTTATTACCTTCTTCATCAATCAGTTCACTTGTGTAGAGAGTATGACCATTAAGATATGCTAATCTTGGATCGGATATATTAATGATTTCGAAGGTAATTGTTAAGTCATTAATATCAATGATATCTGGAATAATGACTAAATATTTGATTAGGTTAATATGGAATGATTGATAGAATTTTGTAGTTTCAATATTAGGAACAAATCCAGATTCATCACTTAAGCTATCATAGACTTTTACTACTAATTGTGCTTTGTGGTCATTTGGTAACTTAGCTTCAATGACTACTTTACCCAGTTTATTAGCGGTTATTGAGCCATCTGAATTGATGGTGACGATTTCTTTATCATTATTGTATGCTTCTAATGTTACTTGATCTGGGGTATAATTTGGATTCAAGATTTCCATAATACTATTTAATTCAGCTCTTGTATATGTTTCATTGATAAAGAGGATGAGTTCTTTTTGGATAAATCTAATATCATACTTTTCATCAACTAGGATAGTGACAGATGTTTCTACCACATTTCCTAAAGTATCATAACCATAGAATTTAAATTCAGCATAACCACGTTCTAAGCCTTTAATCCTGTAGAAATTGCTATCACCAGTAATTTCCACTAAATCAGGGTTACCACTTATGAACTTGTAGAAGATGCTTCGATGATTTACAGGTAATATCAAATCATAAACATCATTAACATACAGTGAGATTGCATTTATATCTAATCTCGTAATTGTTTCATAACTACGTACATTATATGTTAAATTAACTTTATAACCAAAGATATCTGTCACTTCAAATCTGAACTGACCTTCGCCAACTTCTAATGCGAAAATACGATTATCTTGATTGATATGGAATTTAGTATCAAGCGATGTAAATGTGGGTTGATTAAATTCCACATAGTCATCAATAATGAACATATTACCTAAATTGATTGATTGACCAAATGGGATAAACAGGGTATCTTCAAAGATTGGATGAACCCGACCAGTTATAGGATACAATGCTTTAAATGATGCACTTGAGTTCATTAATGTGGCTTTATCAGAACCAATACCATTGAAGGTTAATGTTGGAGCACCAAAGTTCATTGTACCCGGATTTAGCACATCAAATTCTAAGGTAATAGTTCGATTTAGGCCACCTACAGGTACATAATAATCGCCATCTAGTCGATATGTAATATTACCCAAATCAATAGTTAGGATGTTATTAACTACGTTATTTTTATATGCTTGCGTAGTAATGCTAACACCTACTGGTATTGATTGAGTTAACTTCATATTACTTAAAGTCAATGTTTCAGGTAAAGCCCCACCTACATTACTTACATCAATATTACCAAAACTAATAATGTATTGATTCTTATATGTCTTATTTACTTCTAGATATTTGTTCGTACCACTAGTTACAGAACCAATTAATTGGTTCGAATCTAGTGATACACCATAATTATCTAAATCAGCAATATACAGATTGAAACTATAAGTTTTCTGTTTCTTACTATTATTAATAGTTAAGTAGATCGTTGTTTCATCAATTGTATTATTAGCTGGTTTTGGTAAATTAGTTATAGTGAATGTCTTTGCTTGGCCAATAGGTAATCTACCAGTTTCGACTACTGCACTACCAACTTTTAAGACATAGTTTACATCTTCAAGCATATTAGATAATGGTGTAAAGGTAAAGGAAATACCAGTATCTTTAATATCGTTATAATCGACTAGAGCATTTTGATGACTAGTATCACTAATAGCGATTTCTAAGAAATCTGTAACGTTTCGGTCCTGCGATTTGTATTCGATATAGCCATTGACAATCGCATTAGCGAGGAGTTTTTGCTCGATATTGGTGTAGTTATTATAAGTATCATAACCTACATTTAAATAAATGACATTATTATTCTTCATGTAGTAATAGTTATTGTAGGAATCGAAGCGATCATATGTAATGTCTTGGGAATTGTACATATTGATAAAGTTTGTTAAGCTGGGATTTTCAAGATTTAGTTGGTATTTTTCATTTAAGGCATAATTTAGTCCACTTGGAATGTTTAGATTTTCCTCATTAATATCATATGGATATAAAACATAGGGACTTTGATTAATAATATGAAGTTTATCTACTCTATTAGTTAATTTATAATTAGATGTTTGTACTGTACTTAAGGATAAGTCATCATGGAAGTAAGACATCCAATGATTATCCCCTAGAGTTACACTACTTGTGAAGATAACTGGTTTATTATATATATCAATTTGGGTTTGAATTGATTCTAATGCATGTTTATGAATTGTATTATCAAAAATGTCCCTACCTAATAACACTACATCAGCATCATTCATTACAGCAGCATGTGCACAATCATGTTTTGTGTTATTGTTTTTAAAATCATTCAAAGTACATACTTTAATTTGAACTTCATATTCATTAATCCTATTTAACCCAGCTTCTTTCAAAATATTATTTAAAGCTGTTTGTAAGTCAGCTACAGGCTTTTTCTTATCTACAGGGTTTATGACATTAACCACTTTAATGGTCTTCTTATCGCCTGAATGATAACGGAATGAATTTGTATATATAGATTTATATGTGCCACTTCCAACTTCAATTTTATAACGAACTTGCCCAGAGTATAGTTCTTGGAGTATATAACTAAAGTTATTATTACCACGAGTAATAGTATATGTATGAGCTAACTCATTATCTTCAAAAATACCATTTTGATTGATATCAAGATAGAATTTCAATAAAGCAGAGTCTTTATTAGTTAAATTGATGGTAAAACTAATTACATCATCTTTCTTATAAACATCACTATTCTTTAAAGTGTTATTATCATTATCTTTATATTCAACAGGTTTATTAACCACTTGGAAGTTTGGACGTTGTGATTGTAACATCGTAACTTCCATTATAGCGGATAAGAGATTTATATCGATTTT
>JAAYWZ010000062.1 GCA_012516175.1 Bacilli bacterium | reverse complement strand
TGTATCACCAGTCGTATTAATGGTTCAACTTGGTGATATTGAATTACTTGATTATTTAATTAATAAAGGTCTAATTAATCCCCGTCACCATAAAACTCTAATGTTATGGGTCGTTGGAAATAATTTATTAGATACATTAAAATATTTACTTGATCAAGGATTTACATGTAATGTGGCTGATGAGTATGGTTACACACCTTTACATATAGCTTGTATTAATAATAATATTGAGATGGCTAAACTTCTTTTAGAAATAGGATTAGATGTCAATGCATTAACTAAAGAGAATATTACACCATTATATTTTTCTATAGATAATAATTATCTCGAAATGGTTAAATTATTATTAAGTTATGGTGCTAATCCCAATATAAAAGCTAAAACACAATTAACTCCCTTCCATTTGGCTATTTTAAAAGAAAATGTTGAGTTAGTCCAAATACTAATTAATAAGGGAGCGAATGTAAATTGTCATACTGATAAGAGTCATATATATGCCCTTCATGATGCTACCTATAATGGTAATCTTGAAATTATAAAATTATTAATAGAAAATGGAGCTACTATTAATGCACAATCCAAAAATAGAATAACACCAGTCCATAATGCAGTATTACTAAAACATCTTGATGCAGTTAAGTTACTTATAGTTCATGGAGCAGATCTTAATTTAGCTGATAACAAGGGTAATACTCCCTTACATAGTGCTTGTCGCCAAAACGATCTTGAAATGGTAAAATTATTAGTAGAAAACGGTGCTAATTATAACCGAAAAGCTATGCACAAGGAAACACCATTATACATCGCTATCTTAAATAACAACCTTGAAATGGCAGAGTATTTATTAAGTGTTGGTGCAGATACAAATGTGCGTTACTATAATCAGTTTTATCCACTACAAACAGCCATCTTAAATAAGAACATCGATCTGGTTAAGTTGTTTATTAAGTATGGAGTAAATGTTAATAAAAGGATGAATGGTGCTACCCCACTTTATTTAGCCGTACTAACTGGTAGTAAAGAAATGGTAGAACTCATGCTTGAGCACAATGCGAGAATTAACCTTATTAGTTATTACTATACCCCGTTTATATTTCTAACACCTGTAGCACTGGCACATCTCAAAAGAAAAAAAGAAATCCTCACTATCTTTAAACAACACAAGGATTACTCACTTATCAAAAGTATCCTTCTTCCTGAATTATTAACATTATTATTAATATTATGTTTAATCACTCCGATATTATTGAGGTTGATAATAGTATGAAGAGAATCTTAGTTATGAGTGATACGCATTTATCACGGGATATTACTCTTCCTGATATTCTTCTAAAACACTTAAACATGGTGGATATTGTCATTCATGCTGGTGATTTTACAAGTTATGAGGTTTATAACTACTTAAAACGACTTAAACCCTTAGTCGCATGCTGGGGTAATAATGATGATTGGCGGTTGAAACAAGAGTTACCCGATAAAGTATTAGTACCGATTGAAGGAGTTAATATTGGCTTATGCCATGGTCATGGTATCAGTATTGGTTTAAGTCGAGCACAGAATACCTTGAATAGGGCTATTACGACTTTTTCTACTCAAGATGTGAATTTGGTTATCTTTGGCCATTCGCATAAATGCCAATTAGAAGAAATAAATGGCGTCACTTATTATAATCCTGGTAGTGCTACTAATAAAAGATTTGAACCAGAATATTCTTTTGGCATAATAACGGTTGAGGCAGGTAAGTTTGATATTAAGACGTACTTTTATAAAACCTATTAACAGACTTTCTAATGATTAAAATTATTAGAAAGTCTTTTTTTTTATTAAATATGATACCTTGACAGATTAGGTATTGCTTCATATAATATACCTAGACAGATTAGGTATAGGAGGGTTTTGAATGCACGATAAAATTAGACAGTATGTTAATTATCAATTTCGCTTTGATGAAAGAAGCGATATTGAAGAGTTAAAAGAAGAAATCATTGCCAATTTAATTGATCGTTATGAAGAATATCGCCAAAAAGGTCTTAGTGAAGAAGAAGCTTATATTGAAGCGATTAAATCCATGGGGGATTTTAGTCAACATGAATATAATAAAATATCTGATGAATACAGTATAAAACCCCAAATCCCCGATATTCTTCTCATGTGTGGAGCGATTCTTAGTATTTTTGGCATGATTCTTACTTTATATAATGGTGTTGCTGGAACCATTATTACTGCCATTAGTATTCTCTTATTTAGTGGTTCTGCATATTATTTATATTCATATTCCCAATATATCAGAAAACAATACATGGATATTGATAAGCATAACTTATTACTAACTAAAATCTTTAAATACATGAAAACTAGCTTTATCTTCTGGGCTATTAGTTTATCCTTAATCATGACAAGGTTAGTAATTAGTATCATTACTGGTTTAATACTACTTGATCCTACGATTATTAGTGTCGATGATATTGGAGCATTTATTACCATTATTGTTTTACTATTCATTGTGACCTTAGCTATCTTCTTATATGTCTTTAATAAGATTTATCAACGCTTAATGAATCATTATTATCTTTTAACTGGTAATAAAGAGCTTAGAGGAAAAATAAAAGAAAGCTATGATTTTGTCTTTGGTCAAAAGGATAGCCAGATTGAACATATTATCGTCAAAAATGCTAAATCCTATACGATTTATCCTTTTATTATCATTATCATGGTCTTACCACAACTCTTCTTTAGTTTTTATTTTGTTTTAAGAAATGATTCATTATTTGGTATTAGAGAATATCATTATAAGGGCATCTTTTTATTCCAACTCTTTAGGATGTTAAAATATATGAGTTGGCCGCTCGCCATCCTGCCACTCATATCATTAGGTACTCTAATATTTTTACTAGTTAAAGCATTCACAAAGAAATTAAAGAATCTCAAGTTGGTTATCTACTGGGCTTATGGTTGGTTTATCAGTGTTGTTCTAATCAGTTTCATCGCTGGTAATATCACTTACTTTTTCGAGAATATGGCAGTAAGTAATAATGAAGCCCACTACTCTTTAGTAATGATGTTATTATTAACTTTAATAATAATAGGACAAAAAATATACCTAAAGAGAAGAGGATCATAGTGTTAGTTGGTGATCTACTTCGGGGGCACACTGATACCATCATCTTGGCTATTTTAGAAAAAGGTGATTCTTATGGTTATGCGATTAACCATCAGATAGCCCAAATAACTGATAATCAGTTTAATCTAACAGAAGCTACGTTATATCTTGCATTTAAAAGGTTAGAAAAAGAAGAGTTAGTAGTTTCATATTGGCGGGAAGGTTTGAATCAAACTAAACGTAAATACTATAGTATTACAAATAGAGGTAAAGAATTCTTAAAGCAAAAAAGAGAAGAATGGATATATACTTCGGAGATTCTCAATAAATTAATACTTTAATTTGATATTTAAAAAACCTCCTATCATCAATCAATATTAAAAAGATAGGAGGTTTTTATATTAATAATTGCTTAGTGAATTAGAATTAAAACCATAAGATAATCTTTGTCTTTACATCTCTACTAACTTACAAAGATACTATTGATTCATATAATAACAAAACAACATATGATTATGATCCTGTAACAGGACTACTCGAAGAACTTATGCAAAAGGCAACTAGGGGAAGTAATATTAGCACTGAATATGATTATGATATTCACGGTAGATTAACTCAGGTATCACAATCAGATTCGCAAAATAATTATGAATACGAAAATGGTGAGTTAAAGAAGATACATAAGAATTATTATACAAGTTCATTTATGATGCACATAATCGAT
>JAAYWZ010000061.1 GCA_012516175.1 Bacilli bacterium | reverse complement strand
TATGGTTAACGTGATAACCATATTCATCTGCTAATTCTCTAACGCTCTTATTTCCATCTAAATATTCTTGAACTATTCTTAACTTCATTTCTTTACTTAACTTAGCTTTTCTTCCCAAATGAAAAATCCCCTTTCTGTAGTTAGTACATTTTATTTTTTAGTACTGTCTACTTTAAGGGGATCATATCAGAATTATCGTCCCTGTTTTTAGTTAATTGGATTTCCTAGGAAAGATAGGTTTTTAACATCCAAATATGTTTTTGAAAACTTGCTTGAATACCAATTGCTAAGTCTTTGGTTACTTCATCGCCAATTTCTAAGACTTCATCTAATTCTTTAACGATTAATTCAAAATCGTGTAATGTTTCTGTAATCATTTCAGCACTAGATTCAGTACCTTTAGCTTCTTTAACAGTCGCAAGTTCTAAGAATTCTTTTAATGTAGCTGCAGGTTTACCACCTAACATTAACATTCTTTCAGCTACAGCATCAAAATGTTCTGTAACTTCATCATATAATTTTTCATATAATTCATGCAATGTGTAGAATTGTGTACCTTTTACAAACCAATGGAAATTATGTAACTTTGTATAAAGTACCCCAAAATTCGCTACTTCGCGATTTAAAAGTGTTAATAACTTATCCATAATATTCCTCCTTTATCTATAATTTTAACAACTTTTACCTTAATATACAAGCATTACACTCGATTTTTGACAGAAAGTCATTTTTTTCATTTATTACTATGTATAATTAATTAACGCATATATCTTTTGCATTAACCAGAAATCTGTTAAAATTAGAATATACACTACTCCTTGATGTAGAATAAAGGGGGAAAAACTATGAATTGCTGTCACCATTGCTTAGAATGTCCACATGATAAAATGTGCATCAACAATGTCCCAATCTTTCGAAATCTATCTGAGACTGATAAACGAAAAATCGTAGAAAAAGCCTTTCATCGCACCTATATGAAAGGTGAAATTATCTTTTCTCCCGATGATATGATTTCTAATCTCTTAGTTGTTAATAAGGGACGGATTAAAATTACTAAAATATCTACCGATGGTCGTGAACAAGTCATGCGGATTTTGACTGTGGGTGACTTCTTGGGTGAATTGTCACTCTTTAGTGAGGAACAAGTAAATAGTACTGCTATTGCGATGGAGAATAGTGAAATATGTGTAATCAAAGGTCAAGATATCAAAAATACTATCATCGCAAATCCAGAAATTGCGATAAAGTTTCTTGAAGCATTCGCAGAACGCATACAAGAAACCGAAGAAATGGTCGAAAAGATGGGGATTTATGATATTGAACAACGTATAGTTAAGACATTACTTTACGATGTTCCCTCAAAAAATACTGAGATTCATCTCCCCTTTAGTAAAGCTGATTTTGCGTCCATCATTGGTACAACTAGAGAAACCTTAAGTAGGAAACTCGCGAAGTTTCAGAAAAATGGCTGGATAAAATTAAAGGGACAAAGACATATTACTATCCTTAATTATGATGCTTTAGAAGATTTATTATATAAATAATTATATCAACCTAATAACAAGCAAAAGGGATTTCAACCATCCCTTTTATTTATGCCCATCTTGGTAAGCTTTAAGCGCTGCCCCGATTACTGGTTCAGTAATAGGTGCATGGATATGAAAATCAGCGATCTGTTTTATTTTTGCTTCTAACTGCGTCCGGAAATATCCTGGAGTATTCCCTAAAGATCCAATAATTGCGAGTTCTTTATTTTTTAAACTTAGTATTTTATAAACTGCTTCGACACATAAAACCAACTCATCAGTAGCTTCATCACAAATCTTTCGCGCATAGAAATCTCCTAAATCAGCATGCTTCGTCACAAATTTCGCAAGTTGTGCTGTTTTTGTGCGGTCAAGATGATAACTCATAATAAAATCCATTAACTCATCTAGTCCTGAGATTTCTAAACTAGTAAAAACATCTTCCGCAAATGCCGTTTTTTCTCTCCGCCCATCAAAGACTCGGGCAAGATGTTGAGTAGTTTTCTTGCCTAAATCATAGGAACTTCCAGCATCGCCTTCTTGATATCCATAACCACCTGCTCGGTGCGTTTTATTGTCTTCATCAATTCCAAAGGCAACACTACCTGTCCCAACGATTAAGCAGATACCAGGGCGGTTTCCTAATCCACCTAAATGGGCAGCGTATACATCATTTTCAACACCAATTAATGCATCGCTCATAATATAGGGTAATTTTTTTACTTCGTTACGGACATAATCCTTTGAACTATCCATTAAAACTCCTCCAACGCCAATGAAAATGGAAGCTATTTGGGGATTTTCAATCTTATTTTCTTGAAATACTTGCATAATTGCTTCATTAAAACTTTGCATCGTTACTTTGATATCAACCGTATCAATACTCGATGGACCGGATTTACCGATTCCGATGATTTCTTTCTTTTCATTTAAGATGCAGGCTCTGGTATTAGTCCCTCCACCATCAATACCTACATAATACATACTTATCCTCCTATCTCACAAAAGCTTTAATCGTAGCACAGCGTTTCCCGACGCTATTTTTATATGGACGAATCGTATACGCACCTACGGACGCTGGAATAATAAAAGTTTCTGCATAATGAACCTCAAAAGGTTCAAAAGCACCTGTTGGGCTTTCTACGAGTACGCATTCACCTTCGACTAAGTTTAATTGATTAACTGTACCATTAGTATGATGATAAACTGTATCAGTGAACCAATGTCTACGGGTTTCTAAAGGCTCTCTAATATGAAGTCCTGTCTTTTCCTCTAGGTAGTTATCTCCTTGACTAATTACTTCGAAAGGATTAATGAGGTTTTCTTTTACCCACTCAGTATCTCTACTCCAATCTATTACCTTTTCTCCATGTTCAATATGAACTGGACGAGGCATACCATCTAAGCCTAAGCGTCCCCAATCCCAAAGTTTAAATGTAAAGATGTATGGAGTAGAACTAATCTCTAAAACCATGGTATTCTTGCCTGAACAATGAATGGTTCCCGCTGGTATAGAAATATGATCATGTTTCTTAACAGGGAATTTATTTATATATTTGTCATCAGGAAAGATAATTTCCCCTGTTTGGGCTCGTTTCAAATCGCGTAAGACATCTTCTTTATTAACCCCTGTTTTAACACCTAGATACACACAGGCATCATCTTGGGCATCTAAGATGTAATAACTTTCATCTTGTGTATAATTCATCCCAAATGTTTCTTGAATATACTCAGTTAAAGGATGAACTTGTAAACTTAAATTACCACCGTCCATCGTATCGAGGAAGTCAAATCGGATGGGGTATTCCGTCCCATAGCGAGCATGGACCTTATGCCCTAAAAGTGCAATTGGTTCTCTAAATACCACATTAATTGAAGGTACCTCTACTCGTACATTACCATATCTTAAATAAATACTGTTTTCTTCTGGGACACCATCAAAACTCCAAGCGAAATTCTCAACATCTTTAGGTAAATCACATACTTCCTTCATCCATTGTCCACCCCAAACACCGGGGTCAAAATATGGTACTAAACGGAAAGGTCTATGTGCTGTTTCTTTTAATCCTTGCAGGAAGGCTCTACCACTAATCATTTTCGGATCATTTTTCGTATTTGTATCTAATAAATAGGTAATTTTATCATAAAGAGTTTTCTTATGTTTATCTGCGATGCGCCATTCAAAGAAAAAGCTCCGTTTATACTTTCTTAAAATATCTTCATGATAATTATCACAGCGCCAGTTACCTAATTCCTTTGACCGATATCTTAATTGGATCTCCCATCTAGCTAAATCACAATAAACTAGGATGTCACCCTCATGAACCAAGGAAGCACCAACACCATATACAATTACTAGACCTTCTGTATGATCTATTTCCGTTCTTGCTTGCTTTAGTTTTTCTTCTATAAAGAATTCCTTTAAGTTAAAATGTCGCGCCATTACGCCAAAGACACGATCATTAGTAAGATGTCTTTGGATAATCTTTGTGATTTCTTCTCCTGTTATGGCGAGGTCATCACTAAAAATAACTAAACTAGGATTTAACTTACTAATTAAATTGATTTCTAATTCTTTATATTTTTC
>JAAYWZ010000060.1 GCA_012516175.1 Bacilli bacterium | reverse complement strand
CATTTTTCACAAAAGAACAATACTAAATCGCATTTATTTTAATTATACAAAAATAATTGTCGATTGCTGTCTATTTTTTTCATGACTTGTTTCATTTTTTAGCTTTAACTGATATAATATTTCCGAGGTGATTCAATTGTTAGACGTATATGAAGTATATCACCGGTTAATCTTAGAAGTTAAAAAATACATCACATTAAAAACCTTACATGATGCTAGTGAGAAACTCGGAATATATTACGCGAAACATTATGATATCCAAAATAAGACGGAACAAGCTGCTTTATATGATTTTGTGATTTATGAAGAAATTGATAATGATAATACCATCATCGAATCCTTTAAAATTAAATACAATCCTAAAAGTGAACTAGAAGAAAACTTAATTAAGGGTATGCTCGAAAGCTACACTTCTTTATTTATTGTTAAAGGTATAAGTTATGATAAGAATGAGATTATGTTACAAGATATTGTAAGTAATCGAATTATTCCCTTAAAAAATAACCCTGAGAAATTTAATGTTGATGATAAAACGTTACACTTTTTAAGAATCATTAAAGTTGGTAATATCTATATTTCTAGTGATTTTCAGTTATTATTTCCTAGGAAATCAGAAAAAACTTTACGTAAGTTATTTAATAAGAGTTCATTATTAGAACGTGAAACTACACATCGATTCATTAATCTCTTCCACTATCATCGAAAAGTAGGATTAAATAGATAACAGAAAAGGATGATTTAATCTTGAGTAACCGTTCACTTATCGAAAGAGCTGCAAAGAAATTTAAAGAAACACTTGAAATAGTATATAAAAAGGATATCTGGGATAAAAAATATGTTGGTACCTCTTTATTAGCAAATTTAAATAACTTAGAACAAGTTGAACTAGAGCAAATCGCATTTGTTTTAGGTATCTATGTTGACCTTGATATTAGCAAACCAGAATTATTAGATCTTTTAAGTGAGAAGTTACCAATTTATGTACCACTTTACCTAAAGAATTCTGATAAACAAGCTTTTTATTTAATTCAAAGATTACTTAATAATAACGGAATGATTCGCTATTATGAAAAAGACCGGAATCTCGTGCTAGGGTTAAGATATACTGGGATTTTCTTTCCTGTTATTAAAGACGAAAATAAATATATTGTCATGCCAGAAGAAATTCTTGGAAGTCTTAAACTCCACATTGATGATTCTTTCGAGGACCTAATTAATCAGAACCAACTTGTCGTTGATTATTTATATGGCTTATTAAATCTCTATGGCATAATTGGTTATGAACATTTCATTAAATCCGTACGTAGGGATATCGAACATCTAGAAAATGAAGACCAATGGTATTATTTAGGATTAATCAAGTTCCAAGAACGAGTTAATCCGCATTTTGATAGTCAGAATAATAAACTTTATTTATTTAAAATTGTTCATAATGATTTATCAAGTTTACAAGATTATTATCGCAGTTACAACCTAAGATTTAAGCAACTTACCAAAGAGGAGATTCTTAAACTAGGAAGACAAACCAGCACCGAGACCCAAACATTTACGAAACTTAAGACCTTATTTATGGAATACTTTGCGATTAAGGATAATGATGAAGGCATAACAGAGGTCTTAAGTGCTCTAACAGAAAAAATGAAGGTTGGTTATACATTTATTGAATGTATAAGTTTGATTAATCAGTATTTTATTTTTAGTAGAAAAGATCAGACAGGAGCTATTGCTTTCTTAAATAAACTATTAACTATCTATTTTGATACACCAATGTATGCTCTTAAAGGATATACTCTAGCAGAAGCTCAAAAAATCGCAAATGTTTATGTTCCGCAAATCAATGTTAGTAATTATCTAGATAAACTGCGGTATAAATAATTTAACATACGTATTAATTTATTGTATTTAACTATTAATGATATAAAATGGTTCTATAATATTTGGTGTGGGTAAATAAACTCACACCATATTTTATATAAAAAAAGTGAGACATATTTCCAATACCCTGATAGAATATGAT
>JAAYWZ010000059.1 GCA_012516175.1 Bacilli bacterium | reverse complement strand
CTATTTAACAATATTTATATTATAAAATGATGCTCTAACTTAATTGGTTTGTAAGATATTCATGAATCGATTTCGCCGCAACCTTCCCTGCGCCCATCGCTAAAATTACAGTGGCTGAACCAGTGACCGCATCCCCTCCTGCGTATACTCCTGGTCTAGTAGTGGCCATCTTCTCATCAACAACGATACAACCCCATTTATCTGTTTCTATCCCTTTCGTGGTTTTTCGGATAAGTGGGTTAGGGGAAGTACCTATAGCCACTATGACTGTATCTACTTCTATGAGATGATTGGAGTCAGGAACAGCGATTGGACGTCTTCTTCCTGAAGCATCTGGTTCACCTAGTTCCATTTTTACACATTCAAGGGCACATACTTCATTTTTCTCATTGCCATGGATTTTGATAGGATTAGTTAGAAGTTTAAAGATAATGCCTTCTTCTTTTGCGTGATGGATTTCTTCTTGACGGGCTGGCATTTCTTCTTCGCCACGGCGATAAATGATATATACATTGTCTGCGCCCAGTCTCTTTGCACATCTGGCCGCATCCATTGCGACATTCCCACCACCAATGACAGCGATGTTTTTTCCTTGTCTAATTGGTGTATCGTATTGAGGAATATAAGCTTTCATTAAGTTAATCCTTGTTAAGTACTCATTAGCGGAATATACCCCAATTAGTGATTCACCAGGGATGTTTAAGAAGTTGGGTGTACCAGCACCAGTTGCTACATATACTGCTCTATACCCCATTTCATTTAATTCATCAATGGTTAAGACTTTACCAATAACCATATTGGTTTTAATATCGACACCTAATTTATGTAAATTATTGATTTCATATTCAACAATTTGTTTTGGTAACCGGAACTCAGGAATACCATATATTAATACGCCACCAGGAGCATGAAAAGCTTCAAAAATCGTTACTTCATAACCCAGTTTGGCTAAATCATAAGCGCAGGATAAGCCACTAGGACCAGAACCGATGACTGCCACTTTAATGCCATTTGATTCAGGTTTCTCTACTTTTTCTTCACTGTGCGTCATATGGTAATCAGCTGCGAAACGTTCTAAGCGGCCAATCGCTACAGGTTCACCTTTGATACCTCTTACGCATTTTGCTTCACATTGACTTTCTTGCGGGCAAACTCTACCGCAAATGGCAGGTAAGAGATTAGTTTCACGGATACATTTATAAGCTGCTTCAAAATCACCTTTAATAATGTATTGAATAAAATCAGGAATATTGACTTGTACTGGACAACCTGATACACAGGGACGATGTTTACAGTTTAAACAGCGAGTTGCTTCTTCCATCGCCATCTCTGGTGTATAACCTAAGGCAACTTCTTCAAAGTTTTGATTTCTTATGTGGGGCTCTTGTGCAGGCATTGGCACTTTCTTTAAGGACATATTAGGCATGTTTATTACCGTTATAAGAAACTTATAAAAAGTTATAAAATTTATAACTTTTATGTTCTTTTCCTTATTCATAGAGTCCGCTTTCGAAATCCTACTTGCGTTTGGTATGACTCTCCAAAGGCTTAAATTCCGATGTAACGACACCGT
>JAAYWZ010000058.1 GCA_012516175.1 Bacilli bacterium | reverse complement strand
TAGTATATCACTACCTTTGCCACCATTACCGCCATTACCACCATTACTACCATTGCCACCTTGTCCACCAACTATATAGACACTAGCTACAACTTCAATTGAACTAGCACTTACGCCAATCCCTCCAAGACCACCAGCGCAACCATCTTGACCTTGCGCACCATGTCCTCCATTTGAACGGTATTGATTACTAATAGTGTAAGGGGAGCTATTATAACCATCTACTCCTGCAGGACCATCTTTACAGTGACCACCTCTTCCACCATAGATAGATGTATTGGGATTAGCTAATTTAACATATTCAGCGAAGATTCCATAGCCACCTTTATTAGCTACTCTATTTGCTGGATAATCTATCCCATTACCACCACGAATGTCAATCTTACCGTCTCCATTAATCTCGAGATTATTGGAACGAATCGCAGAAGTAATAAGACTATAATTACTTACTTTACCACCTGTAATACTATTTACACCATTACTTACAATTTTTAGAGTTCCTGACCCCTCGTATTGAATCGCATTAAAACTATCCATAGCTGTTAAGGAAATATTATATAAATGAAGGGTAAAGTCGTCATTATTTGTATTTATTAATATACAGATATTATCAAAGCTTCTATTTGCGCCAAGTAGAAAAACGTTTCTACTATTGCCAGTAACTGTTAAACATATCTTTCTATCATCAGAAAACAAACTAAAATCAATTATTCTCTACCTCGAAGCATCAATATTCAATGAAAAATACTGAATATCGTTTTCTATCTTATCAGGATTTAGTTTAAGTAAATCTTCAATCCGATAATATGATGTGCCTTGATAATTAAATTTGAATGATTCATCGATTACAATGCCTAATCCAAAATCAAAACTATTAAACATATTCGGAATTTGGTCATATATGAAACTGAAATTTCTATTTGTAATTAATTTAGGAGCATTATAAAGTTTTATATCTAATTTATATCCATTTAGATTTGTTAGAGTTTCTTGAAATTTATTTACTAAATTCCCATTTTGAAGATTTCCATCTACATATAGATAATTTAACCCATTAATATGTTCAATATTAAAATCTGTTAAATATACACTTGAAACAATTATTCTTTGTAGGTTCACTAGATTTGCTAGATATACACTAGAGGTATTATTATTAATTTTCAATTGCGATACATAATTCTCATTTAACATAAAATCTTTCGCAAAATTCAGTTCCTCTAATCTAATAATTGCGATTGTATTAGGAAAATACTTCATAAAGTGGCTTGTAAGTCCTGTTCTTGCTACATCTTTTATTAATAGCTCGCCTATTTCTTGAACTTCAAGATTTATTGAATCATCATCAAAGGTAAAATATGGAAGGTTAATGAAAGATAGTTTGTTAAGTTTATTTGTTTTAACGCTTAAATGAGTAAGACCAACTAGACCTTCTAAGGTAATATCAGAGATTGTCCCAAAGATAACCTCTCTCAATTTATTAGAATCTTTTATTGTAGCTTTTTCTACTTTATATGCATACATATATAAATTATAAAGTTCTGGACAACTCTCTATATATACTTCTTTAATAATACGGTCTTGTGAGTTAATGAAGTCAATTTCAAATTCATCCAAGTCCGTTAAACCAATTAACGCTAGTTTATTCAAACTAGAAGTTAATTCTAGTTTGAATTTACTCAATAATGGTAAATTTTCTAAAATGATTTCCTTAATACTACTATTATAAACGTCTAACTCTTCAAGTCTCTCTAGATTTAATCGAAGACTATTGAAATTAGCATCTTTAATAGTAAGAATTGCTAGATTAGGAAGAAATCCTAAATCTTCAAGACTCTTAATATTTTGCCAAGAGAAGATAGTATTTCCAACTTTATCTTTTAACACTTCAATATTTTCTAAATCTCTTTTAGTAATATTACCAGTATGATTTTCTAATGATGCCGTTATTATTTCTCCTAATACTGCATCATTAAATACTGAAGTATAATTAATATCGAGTTTTCCTCCATCATTTGGAGAAGTAACAGTAATTTTACCAGTACCAACACCAGTAACTTGAAAATAACCATTATCAGTAATAGTTAATAAACCAGATTCATCATTTACATTTAGATCTTGCATATCCTTAATTTGTGGTGAAGTTTTAAGTAAGATATTATAAACATGGCCAAGTTTTAATGAATGAATATTAACTTCTTCATTTGTGACCACATCAATGACACTATCAATACCTTTAATCTCTCTGACGCCACGAACAACTGATATCATTAAATCAGTACTTTGCTTGCCATTTGCATATATGATGGGATATGTTGTACCTTCACCTATTGCTTTAATGGTAATTGTCTGATGTTCTTCATCAAACTCAAGTGATACAACATTTTCATCATAATCAACAATTTCTATATCATCCCAAACATAATTAGTTTCTTTTAATAGGTCGATAGTTTTTCTTTCACCAATAAAGAAGTGATACTCTTTCTGACTTAGATAAAATTTAAGTTCAGTATTTGTTGGTGATGAAAAGATATCACAAGAGGTGATAAGCATAATAAAGGCGCAAACTATGAAAAATGAACCAAATATCCTACCAATAGTTTTTAAGACTTTATTCCGCAACCCTTAAGCCCCCTTACACTAATTTTTTTAAGAATTTTAAAAATAAAATTAACAGAATTAGTAACAGATACATTAGTACAAGAAAAAAGAGTATCGTTAATGAGTATATATTAAAGTATGTAACATGCTCACCAAGCCAAATTAACCATGATTTATTAATTAAACCAATGATAATATTAGTTATTAGGATTAATACTAAAAAGAAAACTATGCCACTAATAGAACCTTTAATATCTGCCCTACTCAGTTGCATGTGGAACATTAAAGATATTAGAACAATAAAACATATCCAAAAACCTATTGTATCAATGTAAACTAGCATTGAACCTAGAACAGTTAGATATTCTTTAAAAAACTGTATAAGGTTTTCAAAACTAAAACTAGAGTTATAATAATCACTGACAATTTCATTTAAATTAGACAATGTATTAGGAAAAAAAGTAATAAGTAATATAGATATAACCATATTACCTAAAAGTATGGGGGAAACTCCTATAAAGAAGTTTCCCATACGTTGATAAATATTTTTCTTGTTATAAGTATGTAATACATAACCAAATGTGCCATCTGCAGCATTAGGTGAATAAAGCTTAATCTCTTGGATTTTATGGCCAAAGATGATACACATTAATGCATGACTAAGCTCATGAATAATTGTTCCTATGAAAGAAGTTGACTTGATTAGTTTATAATAGGCAGGATAATCAAGCAATTTGATGATGATGATTTCAAACAAACGGATGATAAAGCCAAATAGGAATATTGTACCGACAATTGCGCCAAAAATGTATATGGTGCTAGTTATGATGTCTTGCATATCAAGGCACCTGCTAATTTAGTGTAAATGTTATCTCAGCATAATCAGAATCGAAAGTATTTTCCTTATTGCCAACAGCTTTAACGCTTAACTTGACTGATGAATATCCTGATAAATCTATCTTAGTCGTTTGGGAGGTTACAATTGTGTTTTTCACGATTTCATTGCCATCGTTATCTGTAACGATATAATGATATTGAGCACCAGTTATACCTGTCCATGTAAAGTAGTATTCTTTTATGTTTAGATTAGGTTGATTAATTTTTAAGTTTGTTGGTGCTGAAAAAACAGTGATTTCTTTTAACAATGATGTATTTGAATCACAATAGTAAATGTCATTATAGAAGATTCCACCTATTAATGAAACTTCAAAAACATACTTACCTTCTTTAACTGTATAAGTAAATGTTGATTCTGTACTTTGTGTAGCATTAGCATTTACATAGAATTTGAATCCTTGTGCTAAAGGGCTAGGATTATTTAATGTGATGGTAATTAAGCGGTTGTTTTCTGTTATCGTAACTGATGTAGGTATATCAAGTTTCTTGACTTCTTGGATTAATTGCGATTTTTCTGATTTTATATAATTGACACCGTCATTACATGCTCTAATTTCAACAATATACTCTCTTGCAATCTTAAATTGATCGTATGGATTGAATTCGGTATTAGTTGTAGTATAGGTATTACCAGCGATGGTTATTTCATAATAACTAGCTCCATCAATGGCATCCCATTTATAGACGTTACCTTCTCTTCTTAATTGAGGAGAAGCAAGCTTCGTAGCACGAATCACATTTGATTGTATTGAGGAAATTGTTGATTTAGGATTACCATGGGCAATTACCGTGAACTCATATATACCTGCTGGTAATTCCAGTGTTGAAAATGATGTGCTAGTAATAGCTTGTTTATAAACAACGCTACCAATTAAAACATCATAAGATATTGCATCTGGTATACGTTCCCAAATAATATTAGTATCGGTAATTCGAATTAAAGGTGTCGATAAACGTTTAATAGTACCTGTAGTTGATGGTTCAGAATCAAGGACATCTCCATCATTACCCTTTGCATAAATATTAAAGACCACGGAATTATTAATTAAATCACTCTCAATGATTGTATATTCTAATACATCTTTGGAGATAGATTCCGTTCCACCATTTATTGAATAAGCATAACCGGTTGATCTATCGATTTTTAGCCAACTAATTTTGCCATCATTAATCGTTAATGATGGTGCTGGTAATTTATAAAATTCAAAAGCTGCTGAATAATCGGAAGATATGATATTACTACCATTACCCAATGCTCTGACTTTGATACTATGATTACCTTGAGTAACATTTGTGATCAAGTAATCACTATCATCTTTAGAATTATTTACAGTAACACCATCAATGTCGATAACATAGCCTTCGTTATTAGCAATATTGTTCCAGAAGAATGAACCAGTAACAATTCTTAGATCAGAAGGAATAGCTAATTTAGTAATAGTTTGTGCTTCTGAAGGAGCAGAGTCTAATATAATTTCTCGTCTAGCATTATCTACTTTTCCATGGGCTATTATTGATATTTGCCAACTTTTTTGGGTTGATGTGTATTCTTTTGTTTCATCAATCGCAATTTTTGTTGATATTATTGGTTCACCAATAACATTTCCATCAATCACTAACGAATAATTAACGGCATTAGCTACTTTATTGAAGTTTACATAGGCTGCATTTGTGCTATTCTTATCATGTGTAAAATATATTCCAGTTGGAGATGATAGTTTAATAACTTTAAATGGTTCACTAAATTGTGAGTCATATAATCCACTATTACTACTATTTGCTTCACTCTTAACTCTAAATGTATACTCACCAGGAGTATCAAAATCGTAAATATAGCCTAAACTACCATCTGCTGGTAATGATTGCTCTTTAATTACTTTATCGCCTAACATGATACTTACATAATAACCAGTAGCTCCATCAACACCATTCCAAATAAAACTACCATTACTATATCGCACTACTGGTGCTGGTAGTATCCTTAGATTAAATGGATGGGACCAGCTTGAGAAGTAATTTTTGCCATCAACTTTAGCTAATACTCTTATCGTATACTGTTTATCAGCTTGGATGTTTGAGTATGAATTTGTCTTAACTTCTTCTTTTTTAGTGCCACTTGGACCATTGATTTCCACTATATAACCTGTCGCATTCTCAATAGGTGACCAAACAACTACACCATCATTAATATCAATTTGCTTAATAGGTTCTAAAAAGATATATTCTACTTCTTCTGAATACTTAGAATCATAAATTGCTGCAGTTTCATTTCCTTTCGCTTTTACCTTAAACTTAAACTGACTTTTACCTTCTGCTGTATAGGCAAAGTGATTCTCCGTTGTTTCGTACTCTACTCCGTCAATTGAAACGATATAACCACTAGCATTATTGATATGACTCCAAGTAAATTCTTCAGAGTTATAATTAATATCTTGTGGTGTGCTTAAAATCGTATATTGGAACACATCGCTCCAATCACTAAAATATGAATCATCACCATGGACGATAGCCCTAATTTGCACGGAGTTTTTACCTGTTGGTAAATCACTATATTCATTAATGGATACACCAATTTCATTTCCATTATTGATTTTAATAATATAGCGATTCGCTATTTCTAAAACATCCCATGTTAATACTCCGTCAACTAACTTAATATTTCCAACTTTACCTAAGTAAGTAAAATCTTTATAAGCGATAGCTGAATCAACGTATTTTTCATTATTTGATATTTCTTTGATTTCTACAGAAAAAGAGTTTCCATTTGCTTTATAACCATATCGATTAGTAGAAACTTTTCTTACTTCGCCCCCATTAATCGATACTTCATAGGCATCAGCTTTGGCAACCTCACTCCATGTAATATAATTACCATCATACTTAATGTCTGTAGGTTCTTTAAGATGTTGTATTTTATTATTGCAACTTACAAGTACTACTGCGAATATTAATAGAAAAAAGGCATTTAATATTTTTCTCATATTACCCTTCCTTTCTTATATCTCATGCCCCAAAAAACTGCAATTATAAAATAATTCTATATCATTTTCC
>JAAYWZ010000057.1 GCA_012516175.1 Bacilli bacterium | reverse complement strand
TTATATCACCTCCATAATTAATCAACAATTACCTTTACAAACTCAATTTTTTACATTATATCACATTTGTCAAATATATTTTAACACATGATAGAAAAATATGAAAATAAATCAATATTATAAGCACTTTTCTATATTAACGAAGATTATTCTTATATAATAGAAAGTGAAATCCCTCCTGTTTCATTATTAATATAATTATAAAAATTTAAAAGGGTGATAAAATGTTAAAGATTGGCGATTATGTCAAACTTACACTACCTGGTAGTGATGGCAAAACTCATCATACAGATGATTATCAAGGAAAAGTCATTATTCTCTACACTTATCCAAAAGATTTAACACCAGGTTGTACTACTCAAGCATGCCGCTTTCGTGATTTAACGAAAGAGTTCTCGGATTTGAATGCGGTTATCTTAGGGCTAAACAAAGATGATTTAAAATCCCATGATAAATTTACTAGTAAACATCAACTAACCTTCCCACTCTTATCCGATGTCAACGGTGAATTATTAAAAGAATTAGGAGCGCTTGAAGGAAATAAAATATATCGAAATACCTATGTAATTGATGAGGAAGGTAAATTAGAAAAAGTTTATGTTCAAGTAAAAGCTAGTGAAAATCCTGATGAAGTCCTAGCTTATTTAAAAGAAAGAAAGGCTTGATGAATAATTCAAGCCTTTTCTATTTACGTAAAATAATATGGATTTTTGATATTGTCTTTGCCAAAAACCTTTACAGCTAAGCGATACAATGATTTTGCATGAATACGATCATGCCAGATAAAACGACGACAGACTTTGCGTAAAGACCATTTCTCATTATAACTACCTTCATACACCTGATTTTCTAAATAATCAGGAAGTTGCTCAAGTACATTAAAGCCTTTTACGCGACAAGTATAGATGTCTGGTTCATTATCAACATCAACACCAATTTCACCAAAGTAATAGGCATTTACATTTTTAGTATGATGATAGATTTCTTTCGCAGTACATGGTATATTACCATAAAAAGTAGAACGAGGATTTAGTAATAGATAATCTTTATCAGGGATGGAATCGTATAAGATTTGTAAGTCTCGAGCTGATTTTAAAGTTAATTCTCTTAGTTTTTGATACTCAGACGTATCTAAAGGCTCCATTTCACTCTTAAAGATGATCTCTGTATCAGCATCGTGGATAGCGATATTACTATATTTACTTTGGACAATCACAACTTGAGGATTAGACATTGCTTCATCTTTACCTAACCACTTTAAGTAAGTGGAAATTTCTAAAGGAAATTTTGAAACTGCCTCATCAAAAGTCTTACCACGGACAAAAGCACCCACATAGTTTTGGGCATAAATTAAGTAACCTTGATCGTTAAACTCACATATCGCTTCAATATACATTATTATCATCCCTAACCCTAATTTATCAATGATTTAATTATATTATATCCTATATTAACACTACTTTTAATTAAAAAACTTATTTTTTATCGCTATATAGCATTTTTTATCGAATAAGGTTGAATGTAAACCTGTAAATAAGGTATAATTTATTAAAAGGGAACAAGGGGGTCTTTATTATGTCAAGAGAGTCAAAGTTTTTTTCTGTACCAGACCGTAAAACGATGACTGAAAAGGTAAAAGAATTAGAGTGTTTTGGTTGGGAATTATTATCAGTTAGTGGTTTAAATGTCTCAATTACAAGAGAAACCCAAAACAAGGTCTATCCTGAATTAGTAAGATATGAATACGAGTATGAAGCATTAAACGAAGAACTAAATAAATTGCATGAACCCATTAGTCCTTTTTTCAATGTCATTTTATTTATAATCTTAACTATTTTATTTATACTTCCAGGTATTTTATACTTGATATATTATCTCTACTCAAAACAAAAATACATGCGACTCTATAACGAGTACAGTAGTAAATATGATCAATTGTCCCAACAAATCAAAGAAATTTGTGATAAATCACGTATCATATTCTTTTCACCTCAAGAAGAATAACTTATGAAAAAACCATATTCAAACAGTGAATATGGTTTTTAACTTTCATAAATATTTAGAACTGATATACCTCTGTATCTTTAACAAATGAGTTAAAAATCGCAGTCGCATTCTTAAAGTAGAATACTTGTGTATTACCATCGTTTTCATCATAAAGTGCTCGTAGTTCTGGATAAGCATCTAGTAAAGATTTACGAGCTTCAACACGATCATCTTCCACTAATTCACCGCTTAATCTTAACCACATACCATCCATAAATGCACAGATTTCTACCTTAGGATTAATTGCGATTTGTTTTGATACAGCTTTAACTTTACCTGTCTGGATATATAACTTCCCTTCATAAATATGGGCTGTCCCAAAGGGACGGACACGAGGTTGATCACCTTCTACTGTCGCAAGATAGTAACAACCTGCATCTTTAAGAAATTTACATACTTTTTCAACTACTTTCATATAAAAAACACCTCTATTGCTATTTTAATAGTATATTAGCCTATACCCCTAACGCCTACACCAGAAGAATGGGTCTCAGCATCGGGTAACATACCACCAAAACCACCAGCTGAGTTTCTTCTTAGACCAAGGATAACTTGAACCCGATATCGTAAACTCTTGTATTTTGATGGTTTCTTAACTTCTACGGGCTTAATACCTTCATCATTAGCGAGATAAATCGCAATGCCTTTTTCTTGATACCTACAAAGAATATGTGATAAGTCATTTTCAATTTCTTTAGAAATTACAATGACCTTCTTAATTTGATTTCTCAATAAATAATCTGCTGAAGGCATATCTTGAGGAAAAATGCACCAACGATTATCATAATATCCATTTAATTTATACTCTTTCATTCTACGTGTATCAAGTAAGAAAGCTGGATTAGCATCATTTCTAATATGTATTTTAGTTAATTCATATGCTCCCCAATATAATGCTTGTTCAAGTCTATCAACATTAACAATATTTTTATACGGTCCTTTTGTACCATTAAATAATGGTACAGGACGATATCCTTAATCTGCTAAAGCAATGGCAACTCTAATACTTTGTTCACCGTATAAATCCACAATAATCATTGTATCGTGTTGATAAGTAATGTCCTTAATTTCCTCTCGAGTAAAATTGCCATGTTCAGCTAATCTGGTAAAGGGCTTAACAAACATTGCAGGTTTAGCCCAAGCAGTCCACATGGCATCATCTGGAGCCCAAATCTTATATAATTCTATATTAGTAAATTTTTGTTCCAAGGTCATTATCTCCTTTCGCGATTAGTATTGGTATATCCTTTGCATAAGCATCAATGCGTGGATAAGGGCTAATACGACCATAAAACCCTGCACGTTTACCATCAACAGTAAAAACACCTATACAGAGATGAAAACTATTGCCATCTGTAGCTTGTACTTTCTTACTATGAAACATCTCTTGGGCAACCCAGTTTTTGGGTTCTTTTTTTACTGCCCTTTTAACTTTCTTTAACTCGTCATTAGAAACAACTGTTTTAATAGTGATATATTCCCCTACCCTTCCTAATGCGGGTTTGTAAATCCATTCACCTGCTTCTTTATCCACTTTACGTGGGTCAATGGTTCTGGGTAAAAATTTCTTCCAATATTGCACGTCAATATCTAATTTGTTCAAAAACAATGGAAACCGTTTGGTTTGAGTTAAGATGGCAATAGGGTGATTACATGAAGGAATGTTGGGATTATAGTAATTTTGCCATCTATATCTTTTTGGCAAATTGCATAGCCATTCTAATGGAAAAAAACGCAGTACCCCATCAACTTTTATTTCTTGATCACCTATTACACATCTAGGGTAACCATTTTGCCAGTTGAGATGATCTGGAGCAGCATATAGAGCACGATACCCATGTGCATCAAAATAATCGCCAATAAATTGCATGACCTGACGATCATCAGAATAAGAAGTGGCATGGACTAAGGCTATTATCCCATGCTCTTTTACTTTATGTTTAAAGCTTTCTAACAGAACTTCCACAAAGTTAGTTCCAGGGAGGAACTCAGATACATATTTCGAGGCTATTTGCGGCAATATTGATGCTTCAGCGAACCCACCGGGCACATCACTGTTTACTTCCGAAATATTCCAACCAGTTTCAGTGGGATGAAAATCAAAACGCATTAGTCTAATATGTTTATCACGTTCATAATTAGTAATACTCTTTAATGCTTTACGCATAATTCTTGGAATGCCTAGTTCTTTAATTATTTTCGGATGCTTCAGTAAACATTCTTCTATAAGCATTGTTTCTTGGGACAAAACTTCTCCCCATGATTCAAGATTATTCGCTGTTTCTTCATCAATTACTATCACATATTCTGATACGGTATTCGCATCACCCACTTGTGGATCCCATTTATAACCATTGAAGATAACTTCATAACGATAATCAGAATAGGCTTCTGCTGGTATTTTAACTAGTTTAATCATCTTAGTCACCTAGTCCTATAAAAGCAGTAATAAATAGATGGGATTTTCTTTAAATGGTGGTACTACATAAAGAATTAAATAAATAGATAAGATTATAAAAAATATTAACCATAGGCATGATGTTGTTACATTTGTCGGGATATTTTCTTTTTCATATTTATTTTTATAATATAGTTCAATAAGTAAATATAATACTGCAAAGGGGATAATAATCCATATATCAGAGAAATCAATAATCGTTTGCCAGAAGTTGAACCAATCGCCACCAGAACCGCGAGCTAAAATAATACCTGTTGAAAGTAGAAAGCCACCAAATCTAATTCCGCTACCTAAATCACGTGAGATGACTATTCTTTCAATAATACCTGTAAACTTATTTATTAATAAAGCTAGTATAAACCACAGGATAGCCCCGATTCCTCCCGCAACCATAACGCACCAAAAACCAGGTCCATCACCAATATTAGCACCAGCATAGATTAGCGTTATCCCAAGAAGAGCTCCAACATATGCAGATAAGGCAGCATAATTACCGTTAGTAATAATATCGTCAATCCAAGAGATATCATAAAATAGAAAGATTAATTTATTAAATAGATATATCCATGTAAAACCAAAAAAGATGTAAAAAATGATAAATAGAGTATCATTTACCACATCAAATGAGGCAAGATTTCTTAATGTATAGTAGATGATTATAAAAAGCACAAAAGGTAGTAAACCTAAAATATAATCATTAATAAGTTTTCTTTTAGGTTTAAATATTCCAAATAAATAACGGTACCAATTAACAATAAATATAGTTGTTAATACCCCACATAAAAGAAATAAAAGTGTCTCTATTTCAGACATTTTTCCATCACAATCCTATCATATTTATATCTTTATGATAACGCAAAATGAAAATAATATCTATAACAAATTGTGAATACTTTTATAATAATTGTTGTGAATAAAAATAGGAGACCAATGGTCTCCTATACTTAGATGATTACCCATTATCTCATCATCTAAATAAACCACAAATTTACATGCCTTATTTCCATTTATCACAGATTAAGGCAATTCTACTTGCATTGGTTTATGAAAACTGCTTCAAAATACTTTACTATATCCATAATAGAATCAGTAAAATAAAGGCTAGCATATTTTAACCATTTTCTATTCATGTTATATACGATATTCCCTAGTTCTTCTATATCATTTGTGGTTATTATTCATAGTTCAATATCAAAATCATGATAAATAATTTGCACAACATATCCTCCTATATATTTAATAATTTTATAGAAAGTGAATCAAAAAAATCTAACCTATTTTACGCTTATTGATAAATTTACAAATATTATTAAACAGTAAAAAGTTAATTCTATGAACATATAGAAAGGTCTGAAACAATGTTTCAGACCTTATTTATGGTGGAACCAAGGAGATTCGAACTCCCGACCTCTTGAGTGCGATTAAAGCGCGCTCCAAACTGCGCCATGGTCCCATTTCCATTAAATAATATACCACTAAGTTCAATAATTATCAACTGAAAAATAAAGGTAACCATTCGGTTACCTTTTGAAGAGTTTAACGAGTTTAGTTTTTACTTTGTTGAACTTTTCTTTTAGTTTTAGATAATGATACTTCATACTGAAGTAATAGAAGAAACTATTCTTAGAATTTATTAAAGCGTTGTATAATGTAGGATCTTGGCATTTTGGTAAGAAGTATTGGATAATATTTTTGCTGTCTTGTCGCTTGTATGTATCATACCTCATACATCCATAAAAGAGTCCTTTTGTAGTGTTTAGCACTAACCATAAATTGCCGTCATATTGTTCGAATGACACATCATTGACATCATCTAATGATAAATCGATACTTGTATCATCTTTTTGAAATGTAACATAATTAATATTAAAAATCATGAAGCATTTGTCCCATTGTTTAATATCATTAAAAATCGTTGTTTCTTTTCTCATGAAGAATAATGCTACATTATTTTTTATACCATGTTGAAATTTATATTCCTCAATATACTTTGACATAATCACACCCCTCTTTATAAATTATGTCTATATTTTTATCATAATCAAATCTACCCTAAATTTCAATCACAAATAATATAACTATAGTTATCCCTGATATATTTAAATCCATTGTCTAGATAAACCTTATTAGATATCGGATTCTTCTTATCTACGAATAATGCTACATGTTTAACTTGTTGTAAAGCCCACTCACATATAAAATTAATCATGCTTTTTGCATAACCTTTTCCACGATATTCATCAAATGTATATACTGCAGAAATAGTTAAACTATTTGGACTCCTTTTAGTTAATCCCGCAAAGGAAGTCTTTTTACCTTCCTCATTTTCATAGAGATAAAAATAACCCCTACTCAAATATAATTGAACTTTTTCTCTGGCTTCATAAAACGTAATCGAATCATGTAACGCTTCTTTTGTGAAGTTACATATTCCCTGTGCGATAAAATCAATATCATCAGCAGTCGGTACCACTAATCTTCCTTTCCTCGGTAAGACTTGGAACTCATCAATCGCCATGATATCCATCGCTAAATCCAGTTTAAATGCTTTTTTCGATACTTGAATATATAAGTCCGTATCTGCCTTATTACCTAAAATTCCCGTAATGGCAATGTTATTATTTTCAATATATTCTACTAACACTTTAGTAGCTTCAATACTGTTATTTAAACCAAACAGTAATAAGCGGTGAGGATTGGCATTTAAAAATAATAATGCTAGATTATCATTTTCATCATATACACCACCACGAATGTGATAATTTTGCAGCTCAACATCATGGATTATATTAATATAGAATAACTGTAGTTCCAATTCATACTTATCTATCAAGTATTGATAAGTATCGCGAAATTCTTGATTAGATTTAGCTAACTTAAGGTACATACTACCCCTCATTTCTAACATATTCAATAATATGCTTAATTGAATCCTATTATTAATTATTTATTATACTTATTTAATATAGCTAAGCAACACTGATTTAATCAATAAAAATAAAAAAAGCCCTTTGGGCTTTAAATGGTGGTTCGAGGCAGAATCGAACTGCAGACACAAGGATTATCAGTCCTTTGCTCTACCGACTGAGCTATCGAACCAAATTCACTAACAAAAAAACTGCTTAAATGGCAGTTTATATGGTTGCGGGGGCAAGATTTGAACTTGCGACCTCCGGGTTATGAGCCCGACGAGCTACCTGGCTGCTCTACCCCGCGATAACACCATATAATAGTATACCACAAGATTATAAAAATTCAACCCCTTAAGCGGAATCTTTATATTTTGGTGATAATTAACAAGATGACTATCCCTGGTACTCGTAAAAATCCTGCAATTATAATTGTTAGGATATTAATGGGAATAAATATTGATAAACTTACACCTAAATAATTAATTATGTAGAGGCTGATAATTCCGATTAATAGATTCTTTAGAACCCATTTAATATTCTTAATCATAGTATCACCTATACATAATGTATGCTTGTCAATGTTAGAAAATTCATCTTTTACTTATTATTATTAATTATTTCGCGTCTTCCTTCTAATGCCTTGAGAAGAGTTACTTCATCAGCATATTCTAGGCCACCACCAACAGGTAATCCTCTTGCTATCCTAGTTACTTTAATATCTGTATTTTCTAAGAGTTTCGCAATATATAGAGCCGTTGATTCTCCTTCAATTGTTGTATTGGTGGCCAAGATGATTTCTTTTACTTCTTCATTCTTTAAGCGTTCTAATAAAGAGGGGATGTTAATATCCTGTGGTCCAATCCCATTCATCGGTGATATGACTCCATTCAATACATGATATAAACCACGATATTCTCTCATTTTTTCCATCGCAATTAAATCTTTTATTTCTTCAACTACCGCGATAACCGAACGATCCCGATGCGAATCACGACAAATAGAACAGGGATTCTTATCTGTTAGATTTCCACAAACACTACAATGCATAAGATCACGTTTAACAGAAATTAAGCCTTTCGCAAAACTTAAAGCATCCTCTTCTTTCATTTTAGTTGCCACATGTAATGCCAGTCGTTCAGCAGATTTCGGTCCAATACCTGGTAATTTGCTAAATGATTCAATTAGCTTCTGAATCGTGTCAGGATAATACATTGCATATCACCTCATAATAGTTAAAGTTGTATTGATGAATCAATACAACTTTTAGAACAAGCCACCCATGCCTGGGAATCCTTGCGTATATGGAGCCATGACTTCTTGTGTTTTTTGATCAACTTGCCGCATTGCATCATTTAGTGCAGCTAAAATCATATCTTCTAATAAACTTACATCTTCTGGGTCTACTGCTTCAGGTTTAATCTTAACAGAGACAACTTCTTTTGTGCCTTTAACTTCAACAGTAACAACACCACCAGCACTACCAACAAATACAGATTCTTCTAATTCTTGTTGCGCTTTCATCATTTCTTTTTGCATCTTCTTGATTTTATTAAGCATACTTTGATTAATCATCTATAATCTCTCCTTACTTTATTTTTACAATATCTTCACCAAAGAGTTGAATAGCCTCTTTTACAAATTCGGGCTCGAATTCATATTTATCGGTTTGTCTTTTAACAATAATTGGTTCAGTGATTGGTGATAATTTAGGTCTTCTAATTTTATTTCTGAGTTGATTGACATACTCTTCCCGCTTTTCTTGCCAAAGGCGTTTAGGCAAGGCTACTATTTCATATCTTTCATGAAAAGTCTGCTCTAGTAATTTGACTGCCTTATCATAAGTATCTTTATCATATAATGAAGCACAGATTGTATCGTATTCATAAGAAAGAATAATCTTATTATCCGTTGATACTGCTTCGACAGTCCCATCTAACAAAATTTGTTCGACATTCACCAGATTTAGATCTATTGCCTTAATCGATTGCCAGCCCATCACAATGGTTAATTTTTTTTCTTTGCTCGCATTATATAATACGTCCTCAATTATCGCTACATCGATATATTTCTTTTCCATATCTACTGCTGGAGTAGGTTTTATTTCAACAACTTCTTCCACCTTAGATTCAATAGTATCTTGTTCTAATACCACTCTTTGATCCTTAGGTTGTGGCTTTTTAAAGTAGTTACTTATTTCAAATACTGCTAACTCAATAAACACTCGTGGTAAGTTGGATTTTCGCATTTCATATTGGGCATTATTTAGTATCCTAATGATTTCCATTAACTCTGTTTCTGTAAAGGTTTCAGACAATTTCTTGGTTTCTTCACTATTGTTAGTGATTAGTTCTCCATCCGTTTGCTCAATTTTCTTTAAGAGGAAGACATCGCGGAAATAAAAAATCATATCCTCAAGAATTCTTAATGGTTCCTTACCCATAGCGATAAACTTATCAATCTTTTCAATCACGTTTTGAGTATTACCATTTAATAACTCTTGGGCTAAGTCTACTAACATCTCTTCAGATATAGTACCTGTAATTTCATGGACATTTTTTTCTGTCACAATACCATCACTATAAGAGATAGCTTGGTCTAGTAGTGATAAAGCATCACGCATCCCACCATGAGCATTCTTCGCAATTGTCACTATTGCTTTTTCTTCAATTTGTATATTTTCCTCTTTAACGATAAATTTAATCCGTTCAATGATATCCTTCGTAGAGATTGACTTAAAATCAAATCGTTGACAACGAGATATAATCGTGGCAGGAATCTTATGTGGTTCTGTTGTTGCGAGGATAAATATTACATGTGCAGGAGGTTCTTCTAAAGTCTTTAATAACGCGTTAAAAGCTCCTGTTGACAACATATGAACTTCATCGATAATGTATACTTTATATCTACCGACAGTAGGTGCATACTTTACTTTATCACGAATTTCTCTAATTTCATCTACACCGTTGTTGCTGGCAGCGTCAATTTCGTAAATATCGTTGTCAAAACCACTATTGATGCTTAAACAACTAGGGCACTCGTTACAAGGTTCATCTGTTGGTGCTTTTTCACAATTGACCGCCTTCGCAATAATCTTTGCGACCGATGTTTTCCCTGTTCCCCGTGGCCCAGTAAATAGATAAGCATGGGAGATTTTATCGTTTTTTAAGGCATTTTGAAATGTTTTCGTAATATGATGTTGTCCAAATACCTCCGCAAATGTGTTAGGTCGATACATCCGATATAAAGTTTTGTAACTCAAGGTATCACCTACTATCCCTGTATATTTCAAAAGTATTATATCATAATTATGACTCTTTTAATAGAAACAAATATAGATAATCCGTTTTATTTTATAATTATAAAGATTTGTGATACAATAGATTTATGTACGAGGTGAAATCTATGCTTAATAATCTCATCATTTTCCGCGGTGCATATGAAGATATTAGGGTGCTTCGGGAAAACATTAAACTTCTCCAACAAAATAAAAAGAATAGCCCTTTATATAATGAGAAGACTACTAAGTATATTAGAAAACTTAATATCATTGATGAGTATCAAAAGGATTCATTATATGAATTAAAAATAGCTTTCCAATATAAAAAAGCTAATTACCAAGAGTTATTAGATACCTTTAACATCCCTAATGTCGAACTAGCACATATGTGTTGGGATGCTAGAAACGAAGTTTGGATTGTAAATAGTAAGGATTATATAGAGAAATACCGTTTCATTCCTGAGTTTGCACTTCAGAAGATTTTACTAGAGTACATGCGCTATACAGAGTCAGCGATTATTCTTGATTCATATGAAACCCTTAAGTATGATCAGAACATCAACAAAGTTGTTGTTAATGAACGTAATGTTTCCTATGATGAGTTATTAGATTTAGTATTCACGAAAACGATAAAAGGTAAACCCTTCTTTGGATTAATCGATAATTTTATTAGTAACTATCATGCCCAGTGCATAAATAGGTATGAAGATATTATAACTAGTAATAGTGAAATTGTCACTAGTAATGAAGAACCCAGTCCCTTAGGTTTATTCATTGTCACAGTAGGGATAATCGCTATAATTGTGATTGTGCTAAAAATCATGAAACTTATTTAATATCACTAGGAGGATAACATGAAACATATATGTCCTTTATGTGGTGGCCCTTTAGCTACCGAAGACTTACAATTATACACTTGTTTAAATTGTGATGAATTATTCACAGCTGAAGAGTTAGAACTCTTAGCAAATGAAAATTCTGAAACTACAGACACAGTTTCCTGTGAAGTGTAAAAAATGGTCAATTAAATTGACCATTTTTTTATTTAGTAAATTATTTCCCCGTTTTATCACTATTATGCATTAAATGATTCGATTCATAATTGATTTTCTTACCTTTAACTAAATAAAGGATTTGTTCAGAGATATTGGTTAAATGATCGCCACTACGTTCAATCTGCTTATTTAAGACCAATGCATGACTAATCATGTGTTGTTCAAACTCATCATTTGTTAGTTTAAATTGATTTAGTAATTCTTTAAAGTTCTCACGATATATTTTATCAATCTCAATATCCATTAACATAGCATCACGGGCTTTATTGCGATCTTCTTCCAGAAATGCCTCTAAATTCTTTTCTAACATTTTAAAAATGATCGCAAACATGTCATCGAAGCTAGAGATATAATCACTTGCCTTTTCAACATTCATTTCCTTAGCGGTAATAACATACTCAGCGATATTCTTCGCATAATCCGCAATCCGTTCTAACTCGTAAGCTAAGCGGCTGATGGTCATAACACGGCGTAAATCTAAATCGATAGGATTATATTGGGCGATAATATTGATGGAGTCTAAATCAATTTGTTCCGCAAACTTATTAATATCACCATCATTTTTTATTACCTCAAGTGCAAGATGACTATCCCTTGTTTTAATCGAATGAATGACTTTTTTATACTGATCAATAATCATGAAGACTAAATTCTTTATATCTAGACGCAATACTTCAATGCTGTCACCTAACAATCGCTTCTCTTTAGTCATAATGACATACAACCTTCCTAACCTTTATTAAAATAGATGATAAACTCTGTTCCCTCATTTACTTTACTCTTTACCTCTATCTTCGCATTATGAATATCTAAAGTAGACTTGACTATCGCTAGCCCTAATCCCGTACCACCAGTAATGCGACTACGTGCTTTATCAACCCGATAAAATCTTTCAAAGATATGTGGAAGAGTTTTTTCCTCAATACCAATTCCTTCATCACGAATACTTACCACGGCATAATTATCTTGATAATACGACTTAATATAAATTGCTTTATTCTCGTCTGTGTAATTAATCGCATTGTTTAAAAGGTTTAAAAACACTGTTTTTAATCGTTCATAATCACCTGTGGTAGCCAGGTTTTCTGTTAAATCAAGATGTAAGGTTTGATTTTTATTAATTAAGCGATAATTTAACATGTTTTTAACACTTAATATCAATTCAGATAAATTAATTTTTTCTAGATTAAGTGTCAAATTAGCACTCTCTAAGCGCGATAGTAGTAATATATCGTTAACGATTCTTTCCATCCGATCGTTTTCTTCTTTAATAATTGTTAAGAATTCTTTAATGGTCTCTTGTGGATGACTTCCACTCAACAAAATCTCTGATGCTCCTTTAATGGCAGATATCGGAGTTTTTAATTCATGACTGGCATCTGCTAAGAATTCCCTTTGGAGATTTTCATATTTCTTTAGTTCAGTTATGTCATGGAAGATGAACACAATGCCAATAAAAGTGTAATGATTGTTAATTTTATTTTTCACAGGAATCGCATTGGCTTGATAATACCGCTCATTGATGATTAGAGTTTCGATATTTTTGGTTTCAAAGATAAAGGCATCATCAATGAATTTATATATCGTCTTGTTACGCAATTTTTCATAAATATCATTTATTTCCAAATTAACTTCAAAACTATTAAGAAATTGATTATTGACATAGCGGATTTTGCCATCACGATCAATATAAATAATGGGACTCGTAATGTTATTAGTTAGGATCTCAATAGCTAATTGATCTTCTTCTTTTATCAAACGCATTTTATCGATGTTTCGCATTAACCTATTCAAATTCGCATTAAATTTACGATTGGATACGAACCGTTCTACATGCGATTTCTCAAGCTGATTATTGATGATTTTTTCTAATACATCATTCATCTTGGCATATTCTTGATTAATCCAATAGAAATAATATAAAGGCGGAATGGTGATTAATACATATAAGCCAATCATTAATAGAGGTTTATTTCTCGTTAAATACCCGACACTTACCAATAACACTACATATAAGAAGCCATAAATTATTAGTTTATTGAACTTCATCGTAAACTTCCTCTAACATATAACCAATTCCTCGTTTTGTCACTATCACGACATTGCTGTTAACTAATTTTTCTCTAAGTTTAAAGATATGCACATCGACAATCCTTGTATCGCCATCATATTCAAAGCCCCATAATGTTTCTAATAGGACATCCCGTGATAGTGCAATGCCTTTATTTTTAATAAGAAATAGTAGTAAATCAAATTCCTTACGTGTTAAAGGAATAAGTCTTCCCTTGACAAATACCTCATGGCGATTCAAATCAATCATTAAATTACCTAAAGTTATCGTATGTTCTTCCGTACTATTAAGTTTTTGCCTTCTCAGCCCCGCTTTAACTCTAGCTAATACTTCCCTTGGTGAGAAGGGCTTAGTCATGTAATCATCAGCTCCTGATTCTAAGCCAATAATCTTGTCAATTTCATCATCGCGAGCTGTTAACATAATGATATAGACATCGTTATTCTCTTTTCTTAACTGTTTACAAATTTCTAGTCCATCTAATTTAGGTAACATCAAATCTAAGATGATTAAGTCATATTCATTTTCTTGGGCTTTTTTCAGGCCACTTAAACCATCATAGGCATTATCAACTTCATAACCAGCTTGTGTTAAATCATAAGTAAGCAGTTTTTGAATCGATAATTCATCTTCGATGACCAATATTTTTGCCATGTTCTCACTCCAATTTAATTACTATCACCTATAATTTTACCTAATTATAGAAGTAACGCAATTTATTTTCACATTTTCTTGAAATTTTTTAGTCATAAAATAAAAACTCTCCTTAGGGACCCTCATCCACATGAGATTAATACTTAAGGCTGCTTCCGCTAGGACCTGACCTGGTTCGCATCAACCCCATTGGATGAGGGTTCTTAAAGAGAGTTTAGTCACATACTTTATTATACATGACTTACTCTAATTTATCAATCTTTTTTTTGTTTCGCAAATTTTGGAAGAATGAGACCATAAGCTCGCGGCATTCTACCTCAAAAATGCCACCTTCATATTCTACTTTATGATTAAACTTATCACTATCTAAAACTCTTAAGATACTTGTAACTGCCCCAAAGCGTTCATCTTTCGCTCCAAAATATAATTTCCTGATTCGAGATAGTATCAGTGCTCCCGCACACATGACACATGGTTCTAAAGTGACATACATATCACAGTCATTTAATCGCCACGAGTTTAATACTCGACAAGCTTCATTAATTGCTAAGATTTCTGCATGGTGCGTCGCGTTTTGGGTAATTTCCCGCATATTATGGGCTCGAGCGATGATTTGGCCATCTTTAACAATAACGACACCTACAGGTATTTCACTTACTTCAATAGCTTTCTTTGCTTCCTTAATTGCTTCAAGCATAAAGTATTCTTTTTCAGTTAAATCAGGCATTAACATCACCTATATTTTCGGCTTGTCCGGAACTTGATGACAATGACGACAACGTGGTTCATAAGATTCAGAGGCACCTACCATGATTATAGGATCATTATATGAGGCAGGTTTGTTATTAACTAGACGTTGGGTCCTCGTCGCTGGTGCACCGCATACACTACAAATTGCTGTTAGTTTAGTCACAAATTCAGCTTTTGTCAAGAGTTCAGGCATCGAACCAAAAGGCTCACCACGAAAATCACGATCCAACCCTGCCACTATAACTCTTATCCCCTTGTCCGCTAGATAATCACAAATACCTACGATATCTGGGCTAAAGAATTGGACCTCATCGACAGCAACCACATCAATTCTTCCATCAATGTATTTGAGTATTTCCATGGGGTTATCTATCGGAATAGATTTTATGCTCATTCCACTATGGGATACAATCTCATCAATACTGTAGCGATTATCAATACTAGGCTTAAACACTAAAATGTTCTTACGGGCATATTGAAGTCTTTTTATGCGACGAATTAATTCTTCGGTTTTCCCCGCAAACATACTTCCCGCTATAACTTCAATCCAGCCTTCTTTACCTGTATAATACATAACGTATACTCCCTTCACTTAACAGTCCTTATATTAATTATAAATAAAAAAGACTGTTTTGTGAACAGCCCCCTGTCAAGTAGACAGTGGAAATAAATAAAATAAGTGTTTAAGCTAAGGCTTGATTTCGATATTCAATCGGAGTTAAGCCTTTAGTTTTTAATTGATATCTTTCGTTGTTATAGAAATAAATGTATTTA
>JAAYWZ010000056.1 GCA_012516175.1 Bacilli bacterium | reverse complement strand
TGTAAATGTTAGAATAAATTTGTAGAAAAAAGGCGGTATAAAAATACAGAACATCTAGACATTAACTTAAAGTGATTTATAATCACTTTAGGTGATAGAAGGATGAGATATGATGTAATGTATTCAACAAAAAGACTGATTGATAGTATGAAGATGAATAACGATGAAATGGATTTGAGATTTAATGTGAGTAAATTAGCTAGAGATTATGATTGTGATTGGAGAACCGCAAAGAAGTATTTGAGTGGTAACTATGAAAAAAGAGAAAGAAAACCAAGACCATCAAAATTAGATTACTTTAAAGATTTTATTAAGCAGAAATATGAACAAGGGGCAACAGCTAAATCGATTTATGAGTATCTAATTAAATATGGCTATAATGGAAGATTATATGAAGGTAAATACACCATACTTAGAGAATTCTGTAAAGAACTTAAACTAAATGAAACAAAGAAAGCTGTTGTACGTTATGAAACATTACCAGGTGAACAAGCTCAAGTTGACTGGAAAGAACGATTTAAACTTCACTCAAAACATGGGCAATTATTTGAGTTTAATATCTTCCTATATTCATTAAGTTTTAGCAGGAAGAAGTATATTTGTATAACATTAGATAGAGAACAAAAGACACTATTTAATTCACTTATTAGCGCATTTAAATACACTGGTGGGGTTCCTAAGAAGATACTGTTTGATAATATGCGAACTGTAGTAGACCGAGCTAGAAGCGAGTTTAGAAAGGTTGTATTAAACGAAAAATTTAGACAGTTCTCATTGGATATGGGGTTTGAACCTAATTTGTGTCGAGCATACAGACCACAAAGTAAAGGTAAGATTGAATCTGTAGCCAAATTAATCGATCGATTAAAAGTATATAATAATGAATTTGATACTCTAGAGGATATTTATCGAATCGTTGAACAGTTCAATATTGATATAAATAACGAGATAAGTCAAGCAACAAATCAAACACCAAATGAACTCGTGAAAATAGAAAAAGAGTATTTATCACCCATAAATGACATAATTGCACAAAATTATGTCAGTAAATCAATCATGAAACGTATTGTCAATCGCGAATCCATGATTGAGTATAAAGGGTGTAAATACTCTGTTCCAACAAATCTCATCGGTAAAATCGTTGAGATTAAAGTTGAAGAGAATCAACTCTATATCTATTATACCAATTTATTTATCACAAAGCATCAGATTAAAGATCAAAAATTTAATTATTTGAAGGATCACTTAATAGATATACTACAACATGATGCCTTTAAAAAATATGATAATGGAGATATAGAACAGATTGCGGAAGACAATTTAGCTAAACTAGACCAAATATATAAATTGAGGAGAAATAATGATGAGTAAGTATATAAATGTGATAAATAATTTAAACAAACTAAAACTAACGAAAATAGCAGAATATTTACCTGGATATATTGATGCCCATAAGCAAAATGATTTAACCTTAATAGACATATTATATGAGTTAACCAATAAAGAATTAGCTTTTAGAAATGAAAGAGCCTTTAATATCAATCAAGCAGTAGCAGCATTAAATAGCGATAAGACACTTGATAATTTTGATTTTGAATTTCAACCGTCAATAAATAAACTTGAAATACTTGATTTCGCTACCTTACGTTTTATAAACAATAAAGAAAATATCGTATTTATTGGTTCAAGTGGTGTTGGCAAAACACATCTAGCTAATTCGATAGGAATTGAAGCAGTTAAACAACGTGTTAGTACTTACTTCATTTCTTTTCCTAGATTAATTGATAATCTATTACTAGCACAAAAAGAAAGTAGATTAGAGAAGGCTCTAAAATTATATAGTAAGTATAAATTATTAATTATCGATGAAATTGGTTATCTACCAATAGATAATCAAGGAGCTAATGTATTCTTTCAACTAATAAACCGTAAGTACGAAAATACATCGCTAATATTAACAACTAACCAACCTTTCTCCAAATGGGGTGAAATATTTTCAAACAATACCATAGCAAACGCAATATTAGATCGTATACTTCATCATTCACATGTGATTAACATTACCGGTCCATCATATCGCATAAGAAACATTAATAATCTAGATAGAAAGGATGAAAGTAATCAGTCAACATAATTATGGATTTTTATTCCGCCATTTTTTTGGAAAATGTGTTGACATTTA
>JAAYWZ010000055.1 GCA_012516175.1 Bacilli bacterium | reverse complement strand
ATTTTATTGTAAAATATTACTAAAGCGTTTTCGTAAAAATATTTCAAGTGAGGAGTAGGAAAAAGGGATGAAATTTCTTAATAATAAGGGATTATTTCGTGTTGATAATGTTCAAGATGTAAGTTATTTATATTTTCCGATAACCAATGGTTATTTATTAAGAGGAGCTATTACGCCGAATTTAAATGGCGATTTAAAGATTGACCAAAATCATTTTGTTTTAGTACCAACATCACAAGAAGATTTACAAAATTCCTTATTTGGTAGACATTTTTGGCTAAAAATCAATGGGGAAATCTATAATATATCTGGCGTTTCTGCACGTCAAAAATATTTAAACGATGATCAAGTAGAAGTAAGTGCAGGATTTTTATATCATGAGGTTAAACGAGTTAATCAAAAGTTAGGCATCGAAGTTAATGTCACTACATTTGCCCCTTATGGACAAGAAAATATTGAATTATCGAAAGTGGTAATAAAAAATATCACAAATAATGATATTCAATTTACCCCAACAGTCGCAATTCCTTTGTTTTCACGCAGTGCTGATAATTTACGGGACCATCGTCATGTTACCGCATTACTTAATCGGGCAAAGGTTGTGAAAAATGGGATTATAAATAAACCAACATTATCATTTGATGAACGAGGTCATATTGCTAATGATACCGTTTATGGTGTCTTTATTTCCGATGATGTTAAGTACTATAACCCAAAACTTCAAGATTTTATTGGTGAGGGTGGTAGTTTAGATTGGCCTAAATCACTTCTTGCGGATAGAATTGGTTGCTATCAAGTTGGTGATGAAGTAGATGGATTTGAAGTTATAGGTGCGATGCAGCTTGGAACTAAAATCTTAAAACCTAATGAAGCTTATGAATGTGTCTTTGGGATTGCGGTAAGCAATAAGGAGTTTGATCTAGAGAGTATCTATAATAATTATTGTAATCTTGATAAATTTAATGAAATGTTAGCGGAAAGTAAGAAAATATGGGAAAGCAAAATAAATAAATTTATTGTAAAAACTAGTGATAGTAACTTTGATAATTGGTTAAAATGGGTTAGTTTACAACCAATCTTAAGGAGAATTTATGGCTGTTCCTTTTTACCCCATCATGATTATGGTCGTGGCGGGAGAGGCTGGCGGGATTTATGGCAGGATTGTTTAGCACTCATTTTAATGGATGATAATGAAGTAAATAATTTATTATATAATAATTTCGCAGGTGTTCGTATTGACGGAAGCAATGCGACAATCATTGGTGAAAAACCTGGAGAGTTTAAAGCAGATCGTAATAATATTCCAAGAGTTTGGATGGACCATGGAGCCTGGCCATGGAATACTCTAAAGCTTTATATAGACCGTACTGGTGATTATGAATTCTTATTTAAAAAGCAAAGCTATTTTAAAGATGCGAATATCCATTTTTCCAAAGCAAAAGATATTGCTTGGAATGATTCCTTAGGTAACAAGCAATTAGATGCTAATGATAATATATATGAGGGTACAATTCTAGAACATATCTTACTGCAAAATTTAGTTCAATTTTTTAATGTTGGGGCACACAATAATATGCGCTTAGAAGGTGCTGATTGGAATGACGGCTTAGATATGGCAAAAGACTTAGGTGAAAGTGTTGCCTTTACCGCGTTTTACTTAATGAACTTTATTCAAATTAAGGATACCTTAAGTTATTTACAATCTAAAGGTATAGATGCAATAACAATTTTTGCGGAAATGGAGCGTCTAATTAATGATGATATTAATTACACTGATTATAAAGCTAAAAATGCTCTATTACATGATTATTTCGTATCAGTAAGTCATAAGCTTTCAGGTAATGTAAAATCACTTAAAATTGAGGATATTATTAAGTCTTTAGAGAAAAAAATAACTCATCTAAAAGAACATCTCCAAAATGAAGAATGGATTGATATCAATGAAGATCAAGGCTTTTACATTGGTTATTATGATAATCTAGGTCGACGGTTAGAAGGCATTGTTGATAAAGAAGTTCAGATGACCTTAACTGGGCAAGTCTTTACCATAATGAGTGGTTTAGCTAGTCTTAAACAAATAAGAAAAGTCATAAATACGGCAAAAGAGTATTTATATGATAAAAAGGTCGCAGGTTATCGCTTAAATACGAATTTTAAAGGTCTAAGGCTAGATATGGGACGGTTATTTGGATTTGCCTATGGTCATAAAGAAAATGGCGCGATGTTTAGTCACATGGCGATGATGTTTGCGAATAGTTTATATAAAAGAGGATTTGTATCAGATGCTTATAAAATTTTAAATGATATTTATAAACATTGTATGGACTTTCCAAAAGCTAAAATCTATCCGGGAATTCCTGAGTACATAGATAGTGATGGTAGGGGAATGTATCATTATTTAACGGGTTCTGCAAGTTGGTATATTCTTAATGTGATTGACGAAATGTTTGGTATTAAAGGTTATTATGGCAATTTATATTTATTGCCAAAGCTTGTAAAAAATCAATTTAATTCTGAATTATCAATCGAAATAACTACAGCCTTTAATCATAAACCAATAACCGTTAAATATATTAACAGTAACAATAAAGAATATGGTGAATATACAATAGAAAAGGTTTTTGAAAACGAAAAGGAAATTGACTTTATCCCTAAAGATAATGGAGCAATTATTGAAAGAAATCTATTAGATAAAATTGAAGATGAGATAAAGTTAACAGTAATTTTAAAATAATAAAAAGAAAGAGGGATAGGATGAAAAAAATAGTATGTTTAGTGATATTACTCTTAGGCTTATTAATCACAGCATGTCAAGGTAAAACAACCACAAATATAGAAACTACGACAACACAAAATCAAACAACTACAACTAAAGAACAAACGACCACAACCCAACAACAGCTTACTGATGAATGTGAATTAGCAAGAGCAGCCGCAACCGATAACTGGGAACCAGTATGGTGTGATGAATTTCTTTATACTGGTTCACCTGATAGCACAAAGTGGATTTTAGAAAATAAGGGTGATGGCTTTGGAAACAATGAATTACAATATTATACCCCACGTCTTGATAATGCGAAGGTTGAAAATGGCGTATTAACAATTACAGTCAAGAAAGAAAAATATAATAATCGTAATTATACCTCCGCAAAGCTTATGTCGCGTGGTAAAGGCGATTTTCTCTATGGTAAGATTGAGGTACGAGCAAAGCTACCCAAAGGAAAGGGAACTTGGCCTGCAATCTGGATGATGCCAACAGATTCTATATATGGTGGTTGGCCAAATAGTGGAGAAATCGATATTATGGAGCATGTTGGATATGACATGAATCGAATTCATGGTACAGTTCATACAGAAAATTATAACCATGTTAAAGGAACGCAAGTGGGAAAAAGTACAGTTGTAAGTGATGTATATAATAATTACCATGTGTATGCGATTGAATGGGATACAAATTCAATTAAATGGTTTGTTGATGGTAAAATGTACCATGAGTTTAAGAATGATGAAAATATGAATCCTGATAATAGCTCTGCCAATTGGCCATTTGACCAAAAGTTCTATTTAATACTAAATGTAGCCTTTGGTGGAAACTGGGGTGGGGCTCAAGGAATAGATCAGAATTTTGTTGAATCACGAATGATAGTTGATTATGTTAGAGTATATCAAAAGAATTATGAAGCAATTGATGAAGAAAACCCAAGTGAAGTAAAGGGTTTTAAAACTGTTGATAGTCGTCCTACAAGTACAAAAATTAGTTGGGATAAAGCAACTGACGATGTTGGTATTAGTCATTATGAGGTGTATTTAGATAATGAATATATTGATAATACAGTAGCACCAGTAATTACATTTAATAATTTAGAACAATTAAAAGACTATGAGTTAAAAGTAATAGCGGTTGATTTTGCGGGGAAAAAATCACATCCAAAGACTTATCAGTTTACCACTGGTGAATTTATGAATATTCCTGGTAGAATAAAAGCAGCAGATTACCTCCAGATGTTAGGAATCCAATTAGAGAATACCTCCGATAGCGATGGTGGTAAAAATGTTGGTTGGATTGAAATGGGTGACTTCCTCGTTTATAAAGTATATGTTAAAGAAAGTGGTAATTATAAAGTTAATTTTAGAATTTCAGCAACCCAAGATAATCGAGAAATTAAATTATTTAAAATTGTAAACAATTCTGAATCATTACTTACTAATATCACCTTTAATAGCACTGGTGGATGGCAAAACTGGCAAACTGTACCAGGTACGCAAAGTTTTTATTTAGATGAAGGTGTAATCTTAATAAGAGTAAGAGCAAGTAATAATAATTTCAATATCAATTGGTTTGAATTTATTAAGGAAGAATAATATAAATATAAAATAGAAAGGTATAATCAAATAGATTATGCCTTTTTCTATGTAAGTGGTTAAAATAATAT
>JAAYWZ010000054.1 GCA_012516175.1 Bacilli bacterium | reverse complement strand
CAGAATGTTTACATAAGTTGAACGAATATAACTGGTGTAGTACTTGTGTAGAATTTGTTGATGACAAAACGAATAAACTTAATTATTGTAGCTATTGTGGTAGCATGCTAACAGATTATTGGTGTGATGAGTGTCAGGTACTTTTTGAAATGGAAACACCAAATGCAAGTAAACATTGTCCTTATTGTGATACTATGCTTGAAACTAATGGTTATTGTAGTAATTGTGCTAAAATTGTTAGCGAAGATTTTTATGACGATTTAGATGCTGAGGATGAAGATTCTTCCGATAATAATAATGATGATGGTTTAGTTAGTAATGTAAGAAAGAGTTATTACGATATTAATATCTTATCAATAATTTAGTCTCAATTTCTTAATTTTAAGTTTCAGTAAGAACTGGGTATTGTTGTTTATCTATTTATTATTTATTTATCTCTTATAAGTACTTTTGGAGAACTATTACTTTCAAATCAACTATTTTAAGCTAGACAATGCATAAATATAAAAAGCGTGAAATTCCAAGATATGATTAGAAATTCACGCTTTTTTTATTTAAATATTATATGTATTTTTTATTTTTTTGAACGAGTATTGTATTTCTAAGCTTATAATTAACCAAACTATTTGTATTAAATCAGTAAGGGATGATAAACTTTATTATAATAGTGAAAATTTTGATTCAATGAATTTAAGAGTTATTATTTTGCTTTTTCATCTCATTTAAGTTTTTGATGATGAGATAATTCTCATCAATAATTGTTTGCATCACACTCTTATATTCACTAGATATTTGTTCACTAAGCTCAATCAACATCTTCACACCCAACTCTTCACCTTCTAAAGCATTACCAATGATATCATTGGCATTTTGACTTTTAGGGAGAAAGCGATATTTAATATCCTGAATCCAACCCATTAAACCAGCGGTATTAACGGGATTACCATTGGCATCTTGAATTGTTTTAGCCAATAAGCGAGCATGGTCATGATGTTTTTGTTGAATATCCTGGAATTTGGACTTAATGTTAGGATCTTGAAGATGTTGGATATAATGGTCATAACCGATTATCGCCATATGTTCGCCTTTAAGTGCTTGATTCAGATGTTTAATATCTTCTTGTTGGTGCATTGATATCCTCCTTTCACCATAGTATCATGTATTTTTTATATATTTATACTCTGTAAAAATCTACCAATTACCATTTTTATTACAGTATAACATTAAGTAACTATTATTATTTGACATATGCAATTACAATGGAGATTAACTAATTATCTGTGTAAAAACACCAACTTTGTGTTAATATTTAGGAGAGGTAAATAAGACCATAAAAATAGGGAGGATAATTATTGTATGACTAAATATGAAAAAGCTATGAAACTAATTGAGGAACGATGTGGACAAGAAAAAGAAGAAATCATCGCTCTAGCGACCATCGACCTAACACCTAGTAATGCTGGAGCTTCTCGACCTGTAGTTCGTCTTGTTAGTGCTTATTATGAAGATGGAGCATTTTACGTCTCAACCGATGCTCGAAAGAATAAAATGAAACAAATTGAAAAGAACAATGAAGTATCAGTGTGTGGTTTTGGTTGGTATTCCTTCCATGGTATTGCAGAAAACCTAGGTTGGGTTAAGGATGAGAAGAATGCATACATTAGAGAGAAATTTAATAAGTGTTTTGAATGGTTTGAACAAGATGGGGGAGAAGATGATCCCAACTCCATCATACTTAAAATCAATTTAACAGAGGGTTCAATTATTGATTTTGAACAAAAATATGGTGAATTACACTACAAAATTGATTTTATCAATAAAGTCGCAGATTAATAGAATAAATATGAGATAGAAAGATGCTTTTTCATCTTTCTATTTTCATAATTGTAATTCTGATATTTAAAGTTAGATCGCATAATTGCCATATTTATGTGCATAAATCTGTTATAACGATCTATTTATAATATTTGACTATAATTAGTTGTAAATTGAGATGTTTTAAATAATATCAAGGATATTCTAATTTGGATGAAACTATTCTGTTAGTATAACAGAATACTGCGATGTTAAATTTAGTTGAGGTAAAAGAAGAAAGTGGATATAATTAAAGCGTTATCATTTTCTAATAACATTAATGAAAATAAAAAAGAAAGAGGACATAGTATGATATTTCGCTTTTCAACTAAGAAAACTATTACACTAATGCTTGTCACGTTATTGTTATTAGTAATAACTGCATGTGGTAAAACTAGTAAGAGTACAACTTCTACTGAAGACACCACTTCACGTTATTCACTAGAGTCAAATAAAGAAACATATACAATCAATAAACAAGAGGTAGTGAAATTAGAATTAACATTTTTACTTAATGATGAACAAGGAGACTGGAGTCTACTCGCTTTTACTTCTAGTGACTCTAATGTTGTAATTGTTGATGCTGAAGGAAACATTACTGGTATTAATGCTGGTCAAGCAACCATTACAATAATTTACCTTGATAAAAATGTCATTGCCGAAGTCAATGTAAATGAAGATGTATTAGAGGTAGTAGTACCTAAAACTGCTTATACATTATTGTTAGGTGATGAAGGACAAGATAATGTGACGATTAATGTAGAGGCATATAAGAATGGCGTTTTAGATCAAAATCCTACTTTGATTTGGACGGTTGAAGATGAAAGTATCGCAACTGTTAATGATAATGGGCAAGTTCAAGCATTAGCAAAAGGGAAGACAAATGTTATCATTGATTATTTAGGGAAAAAAGTTACGATTGAAATCAATGTCAATGGTTATGAGTATCTAACAGCTGAAGAAATCAATACTTTTAGCCCTGAGTATATTAATCTCTATGGCAGAAATTATCTCAAAAATGGTGCTTTAAATATTGATCTTGTATCTGCAGGAATAGAGTTTGGTATATATAGTTATTAAAATTAATTAAATTGATAAAGAATATTAAAGAATTTTAATAAAAATAATTGATATTCAAATAAATATATGATTTAATCACCTTAAAAGGAGATGTTTATAATGAAATCTAAATAAGTATTAGAATTATTGCAAATAACAAGACCTACTCTTACAAAATACGTTAAAAAAGGATTAATAAAAGTAAACATTTTACCTAATGGCAGATATGATTATGACAAAGACAGTGTATACAAATTATTCAATAAAGGAGTAGAAAGAAAAACATACATTTATGCAAGGGTTTCTACACCAAAACAGAAAGCCGACT
>JAAYWZ010000053.1 GCA_012516175.1 Bacilli bacterium | reverse complement strand
TTATAAGTTTAATACTAGATTTTTATGAGATAATTATTTACTATGAGATTATCATGTATGCAACATAAATTACTAATATGGATGCTTTATATATAATAATATTTTAGTGTGAATTTCCAATGCGAAATTTGCAAATATAACTTAATAAATCCTAGGGACATCGACTATACTGAATCAGTAAAGTCGATGTTTTTCTTATAATAAAAAATGGGAAAAATTATCTTTAAATCTATAGTAAAAATGATTGATTTTTGTAAGGATTAGTATATAATTGTCGTTGTACTTTTACATATAGATTATGAGGAGAATGTCAAGTTGAAAAAAGTATTAATCGACCTAAAAGATATCGTTAAAACGTATGATAGCCAAACGATAGTAAATAACCTTAACTTACAAATCTATGAGAATGAATTCCTAACACTATTAGGTCCCTCAGGTTGTGGTAAGACCACCACACTAAGAATGATTGCGGGTTTTGAAAAACCAGATTCAGGGGTAATTATTATAGATGGTAAAATCGTTAATGATTTACCACCATATGCAAGACCAGTAAATACAGTTTTTCAAAGATATGCCTTATTTCCCCATTTAAATGTGATTGAGAATATTGTGTTTGGTCTCAAAAACAGTAGTTATGCCAGTAATTTGATGTTTTATGGGGAAGAAAACTTAATTAAAGAAGCACAGGAAAAATATCCTAATAAAAAAGTAACTAAGCATCTGTTAAATAAACTAATTCTAGATAAAATTTATCAAGATGCTGAATATGCGATTAAGTTAGTTAACCTTAAGGGACTTGAAAATCGGAAAATAACACAATTATCTGGTGGGCAAATGCAAAGGGTTGCTCTTGCGAGAGCAATCATCAATCGTCCCAAAATATTGTTGCTTGATGAACCCTTAGCTGCACTTGACTTAAAACTAAGACAAAACATGCATTATGAATTAAAGGAAATGCAAAAAAGACTAGGAATTACTTTTATCTTTGTAACTCATGATCAAGAAGAAGCGATGACCATGTCTGATCGGATTGTGGTTATGAATGATGGGGTAATTCAACAACTAGGTACACCAAAAGAAATCTATAACGAACCAGTAAATCGGTTCGTTGCTAATTTCATTGGTGAATCAAATATTATTCGTGGTAGATATATTAAAGATAATGAAATCTTAGTAATGAATAAAAGAATTCCTTGTGTCGGTTATCATTTCTCGGACAATGAAGTGGTTGATGTCGTTATTCGTCCTGAGGACTGGGATGTGGTGCCACTAGATAAAGCTGTATTTGTTGGTAAAGTTGTCTCTGCAATCTTTAAAGGAGTACATTATGAAATAATTGCCAAAGTTGAAGACATCGAACTAATCATCCATACTTATGAAGAAGTGAAAGTTGATGATCAAATTGGTCTAAAAGTAGATCCTTATGAAATCCATCTTATGAAGGTGGCTCAAGATGAATAAATATTTTAAGAAACTTGCCATACCTTATTTTGTTTGGTTATATATTCTCGCCATAATTCCTTTTATGTTTATGGTGATCTTATCTTTCGTAAGTAACGAAGGATTAGATTTTAGTGCAGCCATCTTCACCTTAGAAAACTTTGGTCATCTAACAGCATCATCAACGGTAATTGCGTTTATGAACTCTTTCTTCTATGCCGTAATCGCTACTATTGTATGTATCGTAATTGGTTATATGGTCGCGTATGCCATTTTCCGTTCTCATTTTAAAAACAAGTTTTTAGTAATGACGATACTTATTTTACCCATGTGGTCTAATATGTTACTTAGAATTGAAGCACTTAAGAATCTAATGGAGCCACATAACATCATCACTGACTTATTAGCAAAAATAGGCATTAATCTTAGTTTAAATATAGCAGGCACACCATTAGCAGTCATCATTGGGCTTATTAGTACATATATACCTTTCATGATTTTAAGTATTTATACCGCCTTAGAAAAAATTGATTATTCTTTAGAAGAAGCAGCTTTAGATTTAGGTCTAACAGAAACAAAGAAGTTTTGGAAAGTGATTTTCCCCTTATCCATAAAAGGTATTGTCAGTGGCTCAATAATGGTTTTCTTACCATGTATGTCAGGATTTGCGATTCCTGAAATTCTCGGACAAGGTAATATTCTTCTAATTGGAAATGTAATTGACCAACACTTTAGAAATATGAACTATAATCTCGGTTCCTTATTAGCAGTTGTTATCTTAGTTGTAATTCTCGCCGCAATTCTCCTTGTAAGTAAATTTGATAAGGAAGGAGAAACACTAATATGATCAAGCAATATCCTCTCTACGAACAATATGAAGTCGCGAAAATTGAAGATTATGGTTATAAAGAACATCGTTTTACCAAAATACTTTATAAAATTATCCGATATTTGGTGATAATCTTTGCGGTCTTTTTGATGTATATACCAATTTTTACTATATTCTTACAATCGATTAACTCCAGTACGATTACTAGTGAATTTGGTTCTGTTACCTTAAAATGGTATGTTAATATCTTCACTAAAGGTTCTCTATTAACAGCCATTAGAAATACTGTTTTTATTTCTATTTGGGCAACAATGATTTCCACTCTATTAGGGACATTATTTGCGATTGGAATCTCTACACTAGAAAGAAAAACAAAAAGACATATTATGTTACTAAATAATATCCCTTTACTAAATGCTGATATCGTTAGTGGGATTGGCTTAATGTTAATCTTCTCATCCCTAGTTCATTTCTTCCCTTATTTCTTTGGATGGAAGACGATGCTTCTAGCACACATTTTCTTCACTCTTCCCTATGTAGTATTAAGTGTTCTACCGAAGTTACGCGAAATTGACCCAAACCTCTTTGAAGCCTCTCTTGATTTAGGAGTTAAACCCTATCCTTCTTTATATAAAGTAATAATCCCTGCGATTAAAGCAGGTATCTTTTCAGGGATGATATTGGCATTTACGATGAGTTTTGATGATTTCGTAATTAGTTATTATACCACTGGCAATGGTTTTGATAACCTCTCGATTTGGATTTATAGTAGTATGGGAAGAAAGAGTCTGTCTCCATCCGTATATGCCTTCTCAACATTAGTAACCATAGTTTTCTTCGCACTGTTGATTATCTCTAATCTTCTCCAGGGAAGGAGACACCATAATGAAAATAACTAAAGTATTAATCGGTATTTGCTTTACTTTACTACTTGTCCTTTCGGCGGTTACTCTAAGACAAAAAGAAGCTTTATTAATCTTAAACTGGGGCGAGTATATTAACGATGAAGTTGTTGAACGCTTTGAAAAAGAATACAACATAAATGTAATTATCTCTCTAGCCGACTCAAATGAATTATTTTACTCCAAAATTAAATCAGGAACGACTGCCTATGATCTAGTCATTCCTTCTGAATATATGGTTCAAAAAATGTATGAAAATGGGATGTTACAGCCTATCCAAAAGGATAAGTTAAGTAATTATCGTGAAGATATCTTCCTACCAGGGGTAGATGGTATAATTGAATCTATGAGTGCAGTATTCCCTGAATATGTCGACTACCAAATTCCTTATTTCTGGGGTACCTTTGGTTTAATGTATAATAAACGTAAAATAGGTCTCGAAGAAATAATTAGGGAAAAAGGGTGGGACGCTTTCTTTAATGAAGCTGAACTACCGAAAGGTACAGAAGTAGGGATGTACAATGTTCCTCGATTCGCTTATGCCGCTGCGATGTTCTATAACCATATGTCACCCAATGCCGTTCCCACTGAAGAAAACATTTCAATTGCGCAAAGAACACTCGCCATGCGTAAGTTTAGTGAATGGGGTACGGATACGCTCAAGAAGAATATTCAAAAAGGTGACTTAGATTTAGCTTTTGTTTATACTGGTGATTTTCTTGATATGTTATATCAAGAAATCAATGATGAAGTTAATCCAAAAGATATTAGTGAAATCGAGTATGATATATATATTCCTGATGATACAATTGCTTTTATGGATTCTTTTGTAATACCAAAGAATGCTCGTCATGTTGATTTAGCTCATGCCTTTATTAATTACTTTTTAGACCCCCAAAATGCATATGATAATGCCAGCGTAGTTGGTTATTGTACACCCTTAATTGAAAGCTACAATATGATACTTGCAGGTAAAGATACTGATGATAAGTACTTACAAAATTGGGCACAGGCCATGGAAAAGTATTATCCATTACCTGATGAAACTTGGGCAAAACCATATAAGGGTACACCATTAACTAACTTCGATGTTAATTCTTTAACTAAGATAACTAATATGGTTAATTATGTTAAGACCCGCTAATAAAACAATATATTAGTATTACACTAAACAATTAGTTCATAAATATATAGATTAACAAAAAAGCCTGACTTTAGTCGGGCTTTTGCTTGCTATGTAAGGTTTTGTGGTTTTTCAGCAGGCTTTACTGTAGGATTACTAGCTGTTTTTTCAACTGGTTTTGCAGTTTGAATATGCTTGTTGTTCTTGTTCTTTGCCATACATATCGCCTCTTTTCTGACATTTATGTATGATAAGATACCTGAATTAGATCAGTTTATATTGGGTCCATCTTCGATTTCAGCACTTTAACTCATGATGTAAAGCATTATTAATAGGTAGATACACTTACGCTTTCGAATAGGTTTTTATTTAACTATATTAACTAAAGTATTATAATATTAATATAAACTCATACATAGAGGTGAGTGTATGGATAGCAGTTTAGTAGGTAGATGTGGATTATATTGTGAAGCTTGTAGTATCTAACGTGGACAAAGAGATGATGAAGACTTACGTAGTAAGATTGCCAAGAATGTTAGTTGTTCAGAAGATCAAGTAAGGTGTAATGGCTGTGGAGATTTAACTAGCGAATGTTGGGGATATGGTTGTAAAATCGTTGTGTATTTACGTGCTAAAGGTCTTAATTATTGTTATGAATGTGGTGAATATGAGAATAATTCCTGTGTAAAACATGGTAAATTAGCACAATCATATCTTGAAGTTGGTGTAGATTTAAGAGCGAATCTAACTAAAATCGCTAGTGGATTAACGGAAGAATGGTTAAAGGAATCAGAGGGAAGATTTAAATGTTCTAATTGTGGACAACCACTTTCAGCCTGGAAAGAATCATGTCATAAATGTGGACATAAAGTTACCTTTAAAAAATCATAGTTATAAATATTAACATTCATAGTACTATGAGAAGTATCTTCAATAATTCTGTTTTTTACTTAACGATTCTTTCTGTTGAACTGATGATAGATTAAAACACATAACTTCATGAGAAGATAGTTTTTAATTATTCAACCTAAGAATCATCGATATCTTAATGAGAGGGGGATTAAATTGGATTTCGCAAAATATGTTAGGGAATATGAAGAATTATTAAAAGAGTTTATGAAGACACCTTATTTTGGACATTGTGCTATATCGCATATTCTTAAATCACAGGAATTAAAAGATATTCCTATTAGGTCCTTTTATTTAAAAAACAGTTTAGTTTATGCAAGAAATTATGAAGTTGCAAGATTCATCGACATTACCAAAGATGAACACCCACAAATCTGTGGTGGTGTAACTGAATACCTAACTAAAATAAAACTAGCAAGGAAACTAGGAAAGAGTTTAACAGAATTACATTTCTTTGATGATGTAGATAAGCCAGAATATTTTGGCTTAAGTGATGAAGAATTAGCTTTTGCGATGTATGAACCAGATATAAGATTTCGTTCTGGATATGGATATACAGCTGAAATACTAAGTAATAAGAATAAAATAATCAACAAGGCTTCATATTTAGCGAAAGTTGCACTTGAACTTATTAATAAAACCTTTCCCATCATTAATGAAATTGATTTTCATCCACAAGGACATGTAATGTATGGTGGTAAACTGGCTATCAAAGGTGATTCCGATTTAGCGATTAATAATTGCTTAATTGATTTTAAATTGACAAAAAATCAGAAGTTATCAAATATTAATCGAGCACAACTCTTTGCCTATGCACTCCATAAACATATGCGAGATGGAGTAAGCTATGATAGAGTGTATTTTCTTAATCCTCGAGCCTACTTGCTCGAAGAACTAGTGTTAAAATCTTAGTGATAAGTTATTAGTTATATTGCGTATATTATAAATATGTTCACAAATTATCAGTATATAGTTTACTAGAGTAAAGGGAGATTCGATATGAAAAGAAGAAGGTATTTTGCTACTTTAACTCTATTAACTATGGTATTTATACTAGCAGTGATTAATGCTGTTAATTTTATCATCAAAAAAGGTGACGTGTATCCCACTGGCCAATCTTTTCTTAATGAGTTATCGGTTTACAATTACATATATGCAGTTGTTATTATCCTCTTGTCTTTATGTAGTATTGTTTTACACTTAGTATATATTAAGGATAATAAATTATTTCATCTTTTACGCTATGTTAACCTAGGTTTAATAATATTACTAATTGCACCGATTTTTACAACTATTTTTAAGTTAATTTGCTAATCTAGGTTTGATATTCTTCAAGCCTTTTTTTGTTTAGTTATGATATTAGGTTTATGAAGTCACTGCGATAATATGTTAATTATTGTAGAAAATCTTACCATTTTGATATAATTGCACAGAAAGTGCAATTTAATAAAAATTGCAGGAAAACTTGCAATTTTATATAAATATGTTACAATTAACCTAGGTGATAATATGGGTAAAGTTTATATATGCCTGATTGGCGATATCGTCCGCTACAAAAGCATTAGTGCGAAAGAACGATTAGAGTTCCAAAAACATTTCAAAGAAGATCTAGAGTATTTTAATAAAAAGTATAAAGATAAAATCACTTCTAAACTAACCATAACCCTAGGTGATGAATACCAAGGCTTTCTAAAAGATGCTTTTGTAGCTTTTGAAGTTATAAGTTACTTACAAGTAAAATATCCATATAAGTTTCGACACGGGATTGCCATAGGTGAAATCTATACTGATGTAAATGATATCTCCATCGGGATGGATGGACCGGTCTGGTGGAAAGCACGAGAAGCACTAAATGATATCAAGAATGATAAGAAGAATGATTTAGGTATCAGAATTTACGGATTAAAAAACAAGGTATTAGAAGATTTAATCAATAACTCTTTAGTTTTTATCAATGCGATGATGGCACAGTGGAAAGACCAACATAAAGAAGTATTAAAGAACATAATTGAAACCTATGGATTAATAAATCAATTCAAGCAAATAGACTTTGCGAATAAGTTTAGTTTTGATCCATCAAAGGTCAGTAGGGTGCTAAAATCAACTAAATACTTTGCCTATGTAGATTTTATTAAATGTCTCGCAAATCTAATTAATGAAGAGGTAAAGCGTTATGATTAATCATGTTTTGATTATCTTCTTGATTCTTCATTTCTTTACTGATTATTATCTTCAAACCGATAAGCTAGCGTTAGATAAGTATTATCAGGTCAAGAAGTTTATCTTCCATGTATGTATCTACTTCTTTATCATGGTAATCCCGTTTATCTACTATGGGTTTAATCTTTGGTATTTATTAATAGGAGTAATTGCAGGTATTAGTCATTTCTTAATTGATGGAGTAAAACTATTTATCATTAAGAAGAAACCATATCTATTTGAGAATATATGCTTATACCTAATTGACCAATACCTACATATCGGTTTTATTGTATTAGGAGTATTATTATTCTCTAGTAATCAAACTAAACTTTTATTTGATGTAACATATAACTTTACAGAGGCTAATATCATCTATTTACGCTGGGTATTACTCTTTGTGTTAATCTTTAAACCAGCAAATGTATCATTTCGAATAGCGTTTAAAAAATATAAACCGCAAGAAGTTCAAGATAATAAGGAAGATACGCAAGAAAAATCAAATAAAGCTGGTGCTGTGATTGGTAATTGTGAGCGCTTATTATATTGTATCTGTTTCTCCTTAGGACAATATACCTTATTAGGTTTAATTATAACTTGTAAAGGCTTCGCACGGCACCGCGATATTCAAGAGAAAGCGGGATTTGCAGAATACTTCCTCATAGGTACCTTTTACAGTATCGTTTATTCGATCACAAGTTTCTGGTTAGTTTTTCATATAATATCGTAAGGGAGTCCTCAAACTCCCTTTTATTATTTATTTTCAATATAGGTACATTTGTCACGGTTTTACATATTTTATAATAGTGAGTCTTAAATTTTATATTGAAGAGGGGGAACATCATGAACTTAGAAATCATCTGTGTACCAATTATCACAACATGTGTTTACTGGATTATTAACTTGCTGAAATATACATTAAACAACAATCCTAAGTTTAAAAGGTTTATTCCACTTACCGCCATGATTTTAGGAGTAATCTTTGGCGTAATATTTTTTTATGGAGTACCTGATATTATTCCTACCGATAATTTAGTTGTCGCCCTAATCATTGGTGGCGCTAGTGGCTTATCAGCTACTGGAGCTAATCAAATAATTAAACAACTAAATACCCCAATAACGAATTCTAATCATACTGACAACTGATCCCAAACATAAAAAATCCTCTAGATTTACTAGAGAATTATTAGTAACAAATAAAGTTGTTGATTATAATTAAAAAGTAGTTTTTTATAACAAAAGATAAAATAAGCAATTCTTTAATCAACTTGCTTCCGATTAATTTTGGTTAGATACTTGCAGATTAGAGATAATAAGTAAGATAAAAAGCTAATACACATCATTAGAATAAGCACCCAGATTAGTACACCCATTTGGTCATGCTCAAATAACCAACCTAGTTTCTCATAATTTAAAAAGAAATAGGGGACTTTTTGACCATGGAAATCTATACTAAATAACGATAAGATTAACGCAAAAATTAAATAATAAAGCGGCATTGATAGACCAATTAAGGGTTTAAAATTAGATAAATCAATTTGATAATCAAATAACAAGAAATCAACAAGCGCAAGTAAAGGAACAATTAAATGGACTGAGAAGTTGTCATAAGATAAAAGGTATGATTTAGGTAAGGTTGGAGCTAAGAGAATAAAGAACACTAGGAAAGTAACGGTAATGGCAACAGTAAGAGCAAACTTGACAAGTAACCAATGATTATTGAATTTCCTAATACCTTTTTTATATTCTATGTAATGAAAATATAAAAAGATACAAGTAATTATGACAACTAATAGATTACTTTGAATTGTAAAATACAAGAATGATTTAAAACTAATCATGAAGGTGCTAGTAGTTACTGTTGCATAAATCCCTGTAATACCGATAATGATGATTAATGATTTGATGATGAGACTTAAAAGAAATCTACTTTTATGGTTCTTTTGCATCCATTTTCACCCACCTAACATTAATAGTTATTTTAGAAAATATATACATTGTTAGTGTAAAATAATTGTAAGCGTCAAATAATCCCCACATTTATTTGAAATATGATTTATGAGATAATCCTGCTTAACAGAATGTTAAGGAGGATTTTAATATGACTGAAAAAGAAAAAACAAGATTAGACTGGGAAAAACGTATCGATGATTTTA
>JAAYWZ010000052.1 GCA_012516175.1 Bacilli bacterium | reverse complement strand
TTATCAATTATTAAGAGTTATAATAAGAAGAATATTTAGTATTTCATTTAAAAAGATACATTTTAAAAGTGAAGAAATCATCAAGAAACGCCAACGTACATTAGAAAAAATCACCCTTAGTCTACTTAAATATTTCTTTTATTTTGTGACCTTTCTCATTATCCTTGCAAGTTTTGGCATTAACATTAATACCATCCTAACTGGTGCAGGAATTTTAGGTGTAGTTTTTGCGGTGGGAAGTCAAAATCTCGTAAAAGACTTTATCGAAGGATTCTTTAATGTCTTTGAGGATAATATTGGTGTTGGTGATTATGTCTTAGTCGATGATTGTGAAGGTATCATCACAGATATTGGACTAAGGGCAATTAAGATCAAGAGTTATTCCGGAGAGATTCATATTATTCCTAATTCATTAATTGGCCATGTAATAAATTATTCGCTCGATGAAGGTAAATCTATTGTGGATTTAATCTTTGATTATCGGACAAGTTATCCAGAAATCTTACCAATCCTTAATAATTGTTTACATGAACTAAAAATAAAAAACGATAATATTCTGACAACACCAACCGTATTAGGTATCAGTAAACTTCAACCATATTATTACGAGGTAAGAATTATCTGTCAGACCAAAAAGGAATCCCATTGGCAAGTAGCTCGATATATTAGAGCAGAACTATTTAAAGTATTTGCTGAACATAATATCCAGCTAGGTGTTAGATTACCTTTATTACAATTAAATAAACAGGAGGAATAAATCTTGTTTATTCCTCCCCAAGTCTAACTGTATATAAAGGTGTATAAGTTAACACATTATGTTTATTTCGACTACTTAGCATGAGACTCACTTCATTGACAAGGATGGGATGGGGGTAAGGAGCTACATTAAGTGCAGTTTGCATATTCTTAAAGACAACTTCTCTACCAATCGTGATGTGGGGTTTAAAGGGAGTCTTATCCTCAACTTCGATAGTTTTATCGATAATTTCATTTAGTTTCTTGGCTAATTTATATAACTCCTCTTTATTTTCTGTAACATCGACATAAACAATATGCTTATCTTTACGATTAAATGAGTTAATATCCCCAATTCTAATGGTAAAAGGTTTAGCATCGCAAGCTAACTCATCTAGACAATCACAGAAAGTATCGACTTCACCTTCTGGGAACTCCCCTAAAAAGCGTAAGGTTAGATGAAAATTATCATATAATGTATAATTACCTTTAAAGGCCGTACTTCTTACAAGTGCTTGAACTTCACTTAAATAATCTTTGACATTTTGATCAAAATTGATTGCCACAAAGAGTCGCATAAGGATTCTACCTCCTTAATTTTGTCTTCAGTAATTATAGCATAATCCATTTAATAATTGGCAAATTTTTCATTTTTTTTAAAAAATACCTATTTTTTATGCTAAAATTAATATATAATGTTTACATGGATATTAATTTAGATATCTATGGAAGCGCTTTAATATTTTAGGAGGGTTGATTAATGAACAAGTTTGAAGCGAAAGATATTCGCAATATCGCACTATTAGGCCATCAAAGTTCGGGTAAGACACTCATTACCGAAGCAATCTTAAATGTTAGTGGTGTCACAGGTAAAAAGGGAGAGATTGAAAAGGGAACAACAGTATCAGATTATACGAAAGAAGAAAAAACACGTTTAATCTCCATTTCTGCCAGCGTGATACCAGTTGAGTATAATCAACATAAGATTAACATTATTGATACACCAGGATATACTGATTTTGTTGGGGAAGTATATAGCGCCTTAGCCGTAGCAAATAGCGCAGTATTAGTTATGGATGCCCAAAAAGGTGTTGAAGTAGGTACAGAAGCAGCATGGCGCTTCATTCGTAGACAAAATCTACCAGCCATTATCTTCGTTAATAAGATGGATAAAGAAAACATTAAATTTGATAAAGTCTTAGCTGACATTCAAACTCATCTAGGTAAACGCGTTGTACCCTTCAATATCCCCATCTTTAAAGGTGAAAGCTTTGCGGGTGTCATTGATGTCATTGACAAAAAGGCCTACCATCTTAATGGTGACAAATTAGTTGAAGGAGATATTGAGGAGGATTACCTCGAGCAAATTGAAGAACTCAACATGCAAATAACTGAACATATTGCCGAAACTGATGAAAGTTTAATGGAAAAGTACTTTGAGGGTGAAGAGTTTACACCGGAAGAAATGCGCAATGGTTTACGTAAAGGTATCGTAGATGGTTCAATTGTACCATTAATCGTCGGTTCAGCGATGAAAAACTTTGGTATTAATGCTTTACTAGACTTTGTAAATCATTATTTACCAAATCCTGTTGATGTTGAAGTCTTTAATGGTAAGAATCCTAATACTAATGAAGATGTCACAAGAAAAGCATCGATTAATGAACCATTCTCTGCGTTAGTATTTAAGACCATTATGGACCCCTTCCTCGGTCAAATTAACCTCTTCCATGTACGCTCTGGTAAAGTTGTTCGTGACCAAGACATCCTAATTTCGAACACGATGAAGAAAGTGCGCATGAACCAAGTGGTTTATTTAAGAGGTAAGGAACAACTCCAAACAGATGAGATCACCTGTGGAGATATTGGTGCAGTTGTTAAAATGACTGATTTAGCAACAGGTTATACGATTTGTGATCCAGCAAATCCAATACTTTATTCTCCAATTGAATATCCACGTCCAATTTTCTATCTAGCAATTAAACCAAAGAATAAGAACGATGAAGATAAATTATCAGAATCTTTAGGTAAACTCAATCGTGAAGATGTAACTTTTGAAACATTACGTAACCATGAAACCCAACAATTATTAATTGGCGGTCAAGGTCTCATGCACATCGAAGTTATCCTCGAAAAACTAAAGAATAACTTCAATGTTGAAGTAACCACAGAAGATCCTAAAGTTGTGTATCGCGAAACCATTAAAGGACAAGCTGTTGGTGAAGGTAAACATAAAAAACAAACTGGTGGTGCTGGCCAATACGGTCATGTCTTTATCCGTTATGAACACTGTGAAGAAGATTTCATCTTCCAAGAAGAAGTCTTTGGTGGTGCTGTACCTAAGAACTTCTTCCCAGCTGTTGAAAAGGGTCTAAGGGAAGCTTGTGAACATGGTATCTTAGCAGGATTCCCTGTTATCGGTCTAAAGGCTACCCTCTTCGATGGTTCTTACCATCCAGTTGACTCTAACGAAATTTCCTTTAAGTTAGCTGCCCAACTTTCTTTCCGTGAAGGTTGTAAGAACGCTCAACCAACTATTCTTGAACCAATTATGCGGATTCAAGTTACCGTAAAAGATGAATACATCGGTGATATCATGGGTGACTTAAATAAACGCCGTGCTCGTCTCTTAGGTATGAATCCAGCTGATATTGAAAAGTGGCAAACGATTGAAGCGTTAGTACCACAAGCAGAAATGACAAAATATGCGATTGACTTAAAAGCGATGACCCAAGCTAGTGGATTCTTCGCGATGGTCTTCGATCACTACGAAGAAGTTCCCTATCAACTCCAAGAAAAGATTATTAAAGAAGCAAAAGAAGCCAAGGAAAATAGTAAATAATTATTGTAATGAAATCAAAAGACATTTGGACAAATATCTAAATGTCTTTTGATTTTCTTTTAAAAAGATAGCGACTTTTAGTCGTCTCTGTTATATAATACATATATACATTAAATTTGCTCATTCGTGGTTTTTAAACAAAAAGAGACATTTCTAATAAGCAACGATAGAAAAGGGTATAGTGATTGTAGTGGTATAATGAAAATTATCTTGTACATTATTTTTTTTACTGATATAATGAAGTTAACCAATACAAGGGGTTGTATCTAATATGTTATATAAAGCATTAAACAATATCGCCGTCTCGTACATTGTATTGGAAAATGATAAAATAATCGATTGTAACTTAAACGCTGTTAACTTATTTGGTTATGATAGAAGAGAAGATTTATTGGGGTTATCACCATTTGATTTATCTCCCTATCTGCAAGATGACGAAGAAGAATCACACATTAAAGGAAAAGTACTCATCGAGAAGGCTTATCGAGAAAAGATGGTATCATTTAAGTGGCGCCATACTAAAAAGAATGGGGACACCTTTTTAGCGTTCATTAATTTGATATCTATTAATGGTTTGTTATTTTCTATCATTACTAACATTGATGAATTGCAGGAAGCTGAAGCTAAAATTAGACAAACCGATGATATGTATCGCCTGCTTTTCGATGAGAGTCAAGTGATGATTTACTTCTTAGATGTCAAGACAAAACGGATTACCAATGCGAATAAGGCAACACTTGATTTTTATGGATACGATCTTGAAACAATTCGCAATATTGATTATATCGATATCTGCCAACTGACCGAAGATGAACTAAATCATAATATCGAGTTAGTATTAATGAATAAACGTAACTACTTTTACTCAAAACACATTTGTGCCAATGGGGAAACACGTGATGTCGAAATCCACGCCTATGCGTTTACGCTCAATAATCGTGATTTTATCATTGCCATGGTATATGATTTATCGGAAAGGATAAAACAAAACCTAATAATTGAAAGTTTTCTCAAAAACTCACCTACTCCCATTGCGGTCTTAGATAATGATTATCGTGTAATTGATGTTAATGATAAATTTACCGAATTATTCTTATATACTAAAAATGAAGTCATCGGTAGGAGATTAGATACTATCCTCACACCTAATTCATTAGAAGATGTAGCAACAGAAATTGCCCAAGAAGCTCTAAAGAACAATTTTGTCCGTAAACGGACCATAAGAAGAAGAAAAGATGAAACAATCGTTAATGTTGAAATTGTCGCCTTCCCCATTATCTATAATGAAAAAATTATCGGAACCTATATCCATTATATCGATATTACGCAAACATTGAAGCATGAAATGCAGCTAGAAGTGTTCCAAAAAGTCTTAGAAAATAACACAGAAGGGATTGTCATTACTGACCCAGAAGGAAGGATTGAATGGGTTAACCATGCTTTCACTTGTATTACTGGTTATCAACTAAGTGAAGTTAAAGGTAAAACGATGAACCTCCTTCGTTCTAATGTCCATAACGAAGAGTTTTATGATAACATGTGGGAAACTCTGAATCGTTATCATCATTGGCATGGCGAAATCTGGAATAAGAATAAAAATGGGGAAATTTATCCAGAATGGCTAAATATCTATGCGATTAAAAGCCAAAATAACATAACAAATTATGTAGGCATCTTTAGAGACCTAAGTGAAACAAAGGTTATTGATCAAAAGATAAGAATACTGTCTCAAAAAGATGTCTTAACAGGATTATATAATCGAGTATATTTTAATGATAACTTAGAACGAGTTATCAAAAAGGAAGAAAATGTGGCCATCCTCTTTATGGATTTAAATCATTTTAAAGAGATAAATGATACTTTGGGTCATTATGCTGGTGACCAATTCCTGATGGAGATTGCTCATCGCTTAGAAGATCTCCTTAATGGTAATAATGACACCATTATTGCCCGTTATGGCGGTGATGAGTTCATCGTCATGATAGAAAACTTTACTTCTAAGAAACAAATCGCCAGTATCGCAAGACGCATTCTTCATATGATTCAAAAGCCTTTCATTTATGGTGGTAATTACCTCATCGCTACCGCAAGCCTAGGAATTTCCCTCTACCCTAAAGATGGTAGAACTAGTGATGAATTACTCCAAAATGCAGATATGGCAATGTATGCTGCTAAAAATAAATATGACCGAAAAATTATGTTCTATAATCCTAACATGCGGAAAGCGGTCGATGAGCGCTTTAAGATAGCGAGTCTGCTTCGCGCCGCTTTAGAAGAAAAAGCATATGAGATTTTATTTGATCCTATTTATAGTTTAAAGAAAGATGCAATTATTGCTTTAGAGGCAAAGATTAAATGGCATAATAAACAGTTAGCTTTATACTCTAGACAAAAATACATTGATGTGGCGATAAAAACAGGTCAAATCAATCATATCTTTGACTTTGTCTTTGAAGATATCTGTCAAAAACTCACGGAAAATCAAGATCTGCAAATGCAAATTCCGATTTCCATAAATATATCGATTGAACAATTAGAACAATATACATTTTTAAGTCAAATCAAAGATAAACTCTGCAAATACAACATTGATCCTTCACTAATTGAATTTGAGTTTACTGATAACAATATCTCGGAGAAATCGAGACGAGCCCAAAAAGCGATAAATGAGTTACTAAAATTAGGCTTTAACTTTACCTTGGACAACTTTGGTCAAGATAATTCTAGTATCGCGCAATTAAAACACTATAATATTAAGAAAATCAAACTCACAAAAAGTATCTTTAAAGACATAGATAAGCGGAGTATCAATTATGAATTAATTAAACTGTACCGTTTAATCACTAAAAAAATGAATATTCTCTTAATCGCTAAAGGCATCAACGAAGAAAGTCAATATAAATTTATAAAGGACATCAAAGTAGACGCAGCCCAAGGTAGTTACTTCTCCAAACCTCTTACTTTTGAGGAAGTTAAAAAGGCGTTAAAACACTAAGTGTAACGCCTTTTGCTTATTATATAAAACTTTTCATTGTTTATCATAATTCTATATTCATTCTCAGCTGGTAGTATTTTAATATCATCATTCACATCACCAACACTTATGTGAAAGATGATATTTTCTTTTTTACCCTGACCTTCAAAAGTAACTTGGTTACTATCATATTCTTTAAAAAACATAGGTATTGAACTATAGATGAGATTTAAACTTAATTGCTTTTCTTGCAGATAATAAAGGGTTACAGATGTATCACTAGTTCTTAATGTTAATTTGGGATTAAGATAGAGATTAATACCATATGTTTGTTTATTTATACTATCTATATCAAAAAAGAGAAATAGATGCTTATCTAAACACATTATATGAGATAGGATTGTTGTCTCTGGATAGAGTTCATTGATACTAGTAATTAAAATTCCTCCCACTTCTTCTTTCACACTAACAATTTCAGCCTTATTAATTTGGCTCTCATCGTGTAAATAATTATATCCGTTTATGGTGACTAGGCATTTTTCCTCATTCGGAAGTAAAAGAAACATCTTTTGGAAATATAGTGTTAGACTTATATTATCGTAGAATTTATTATTCTCATTATAATAATGCTGGTAAGTAAAACGATAGTCCTTTTGATGTAAACTTATGACATGGGGATAGATAAAGAGAGTTTTATCTGGTTTTAATGTATAAAAATCATTGTTAGAACTTAACTTGATGGATTCTTTGCCCAAAGATAATAGGTTATCAGGATAATAAAAAGCATAAAGGTATTCTTTTATTTCTCCTAGTTTACTTCTAATAAAAGCTTTGAGCCGAGGGTAATTTGGGTATTTAGCGATAAATGTATTGAAACTCTTAAACTGCTGATACAGATTATAAGTTTTCTTTAATGACGTAGTAATGATATGATTAGTATTTAATAGAGAATTGCTAGCAGTTTCAATATATCCATCAAAAGCGTGATTAATATAGATGGTATTATAAATGATACTTCCGTAGATTAAATTCAGCCAATCACTCACATCACCTTTTTCTTCATGTAAGATTAGGCAATAGGCACACAGGACTTGGATAAAAACTTCATCTAAGATATGTAAAACTTGATTCTTACATAACACTAAGAGGTCACAGATTATTTTGAGGTTATTACTGATTATTGGAAGTTTTGATTTTTTAGGGTAATCAACCTCATACCAACGGTAAAAATGCGCAAGAGCTAAATTCAGATACTTATCATCATTCTCCTTCTGATACTTGTCTAGTAATTCCTTAACTAATTCTAAACTTTTCATTATTCCACCTTTAATACCGATATATGATGTAATAAGGGAAACTAATGATATCTTCAGATAATAAAGCAAAATCTTCTTTAACTAACTTGTCTTTATCGAGGATTACTGCATCAATCTCATATTCTTCCATTTTCTCCATTACATAAAGGGCATCAAAAGGGATTTTATCATTGACTGTATACTCTAAGAGTTCATCATAGATTACTTCTTTACTTGTGACCATTTTGATTTGGTCTTTAATGTTATCACAAACTAATATCCTTTTGATTTCAGGATGTTCTTTTAAATATTCGCTCACCATTAGAGTATCGTTAGATACACGGTAATAAACATTCTGGGTAGTCTGATGTAAATAAGGAATCCCACTAAAGATGGATGAACCAACCCAGATGGTAATTAGAAAAACGATTACACGTTCTAGTAACACCAGCTTTTTTATATATACATAAATGATTAAATAGATGAAAGGAAAACCCGCTATAAAAAAATATGAGTATATAAAACTAAAGTTACTATAGAGAATTAGCAAAATCAAAGGATAGATTAAAAGAAAGTCTTTTAACTTCCCTTTTGTATTTACCATCTTTAACATACTGTATAAGGTAAAACCATAGAAAGAGAGAATTAGTAGTCCTAATTTCTTATCAGTCGTTATTTGATTAAACAAAGTAACGATACGCTTCATAAATTCAAGATAATCGAGACTAATTAACACCAGTAAACTAATGACTAATCCTAAAAGATAAAGATTAGTGAATAGTTTACGGTTAGGGTGAGGATCTTTACTAATAATGATAATGGTACCAATAAAGAACAGAATAATAAACAGCATTATCATGATATAGATATTAGGATATTTTAATAAACTAAACTGGATAAATAAAGGGATTAAAGTAACAAGCGGATAAAATTTCAGATAAGATAAATCTGTTTCTTTCGAGAATATTAGGACGAAGAGAAAACTTGAGTTTAAGAGAACTTGGAAAAGTAAAATGTCCTGATAAAAGTAAACTGAACCAAAGTTGATTAAAAGTAAAAGTGGTAAAGTTTTTGTATCTCTTATAAGAAATAAACCAAATTGTAACGGGATTAAGCCTAAAAGATAGATTGTTAGACCTGCAAAAGGATAATAAACAAACTGATAGGCATTATAAGGGAAGATTAAGTAATTAACCGAATTAAGAATAGTAAAGAAAAAGAGATAGAGTAGAAAAGCGATATGCGTTTCGCTCTTTTTCTTAAATAGTAAACTTAGAACTTCAAATGTAGTTGATAATCCGATAAAAATATTAAGACTAGTTAAGATGTTTATCGTAAATACGGTGATATTAAGTTTTAGATTCTCACTTAAATATACTGTAAATGCTTGATATGGGGTTAAGTTCATTTTTTGATTTAGTTCATGAAAATAATTAACTACTTCCCCGTGACTAACAAAAGCAAGACTTAAGAAATGGAATAAGTATTATGAAGCTAGGATAAGAAAGAATAAATCCTTTTTTAAATCTAGTTTCTTGATCCCTAATATAACTAAGATACCTACAAAGATTAAGGGAATGATCTTATAAGAAAAAAGTGATATAAATATTATAACTAATAAATAGCCAGTAATAAGATTAAATTGCTTATACCGAATATTAAATATGCGTTTAAAGCCTAAACCAGTAAGTTCAAAGATAACTAATAAGAGTAAGAAGGATAGTAAGCATAAAAAAAACATAATATCACATAATGAT
>JAAYWZ010000051.1 GCA_012516175.1 Bacilli bacterium | reverse complement strand
TATTAATACATCATTATATCAAATGATAATTCTATACTAACTACTAATTACCTAGTACTAAACAACAGGATGATTTCCTATAAAATCATTTACACATAATTATTGACGCAACCATGGGCTCTTTATCAAATAGTATTGGTAAATAAAAAGATATCGCTCTAAAGTATTTAAACGATATCTTTTTATTTTAGAATATCTTTCAGACATATTTTATAAGTTTATTATGAGGATTATCAGACTTATTACTTTACTAGCCTTTGAAAATTGATTACTTCATGATAAAATATACTTTGAGTCTCTATTTATTTAGGTGGTAACATGAATCCTAACATCTTTGAAATATTACCCGAATCTTTCTTTAGTTTATTATCATCTCCTAATAAACGGATTTATGCTGATTGCATTTTTTTGTTTTATCGAAGCACTAATGAATTACTTGCTCATGGAATTGAACGGGAAACATTAGTTAGTATTTATAGTAATTATTTTTCTGACTTAAGTGAAGAAACTTTAAGTACTTTATATGAAGAAGATAAGGATGATGAAAAGTCGATTCGTGGTCAAGCTAATAAAATGATTCGTAAACTCCTTGAATGTGGGTGGATCTTTAAAGAAGAAAATGCGAATTATGTGGAAACTTTACATTTACATGATTATGCAATTGCTTTTATTGAGACGATGGAAAGTTTACTTAAGAATGAACGCTTAGAATATCAAGGTTACGTATATACCATTTATAACCTACTATATGGACAAACAAAAGCTTACCCTAGTATTATCCTAGAACAGGTTTATGATAATACGAAAAGATTAATAAATGGTCTAAAAACTCTTAACTCAAATATTAAGAAGTATATCGAAAAAGTGTTAAAAATGAAAACACCTAAAGACATTCTAGAGTTACAGTTTGATGACCATATGGTTAACTTCGTAGATAAAGGTGGATATTTGCGTTTAAAGACCAGTGATAATGTAAGTAAATACCGCCCTTTCATTATTGAGAAACTTGAAGAATATAGTAAAGACAATATCTTCATTAGACAAGTTGGTCAAGAATTAGTTAATATGAATAAGATGAGTACTCTTGAAGAGGCATTTCTCTCAGTAAAACAAATATTGAATGAAATCATTTATGCTTTTAATCATATTGATGATATCATTAGAGAAATTGACCGAAAAAATAGTCAATATATCCGTACATCGATGACGAGAATTAAGTATCTCCTTAATAGTAGTAAAGATATCGAAGGACAAATAAATGTTATCTTGAAATATATAGTTAATAAATATCGAGAAAACTGCTTAGAACTTAACAATGATTATTTAGAAGAAATTCTACCTTTGTTTGGGTTCTTTCCTCAAACCTTTATTGATAACCAATCCTTATATGTGGCTCATGAAGGAAGAAGCTCCTTCGAATCACAACCGATTGAAGATGCATTTTTGACAGAAGAAGAAAGGTTAAAGAAGATTGAAGAATTTAAAGAACGAAATAAGCAACGCTTAACTAAAAGTTTTATTAATGATTTTATTGATAACTTACTAAAAGATAAAGAAGTTATCAATGCCTCACAAATTCCGATTAATTCCATAAGAGACTTCATAATTATCATTTATATTCGGATATATGCAAGTAGTAAATATATGAATTATCGAATTAAAAAACTTGATAAT
>JAAYWZ010000050.1 GCA_012516175.1 Bacilli bacterium | reverse complement strand
TCCGGAAATCGATGAAGAAATCTATAATTTAGGAATTCCGATCTTGGGTATATGTTACGGGATGCAACTGACTACTGTTAAGTTTGGTGGGGAAGTATCCCATACAACTAAGAAAGAGTATGGTCGAAGATACATTAAGGTACTTACTGATAATTCACTTCTGTTTAAAGAATTACCTCAAGAAGTGAATCTTTTAATGAGCCATGGTGACCAGGTAGTAAAGATACCCGATGGTTTCATAATTACTGCCGAGAGCGATACTTGCCCAGTTGCAAGCATGGAAAATCCAGATAAGCAAATCTATTTAGTTCAATTTCATCCTGAAGTTGATGTTGATGCGAAAATATTAAAAAACTTCGTTTATGAAATTTGTAAAGCAAAGGGCACATGGAACATGACTAACTTCATCGAAATGGAAGTTGAAAAAATCCGCAATGAAGTTGGCAATGCGAAAGTAGTATGTGGTTTAAGTGGTGGAGTTGATTCTGCCGTTACAGCAATATTAATTCATCGGGCTATCAAAAATAACTTAACATGCATCTTTGTTGATCATGGGTTACTCCGTAAAGGTGAACGGGACCAGGTAATGGAAACCTTTAAGGATAAATTCAATATTGATGTCCGGTTAGTTGATGCGAAGAACCGCTTCTTATCAAAACTTGAAGGTGTAACTGATCCTGAACAAAAACGAAAGATTATTGGTAATGAATTCGTCTATGTCTTTAACGATGAAGCGAAGAAACTAGGGTATTATCAATATTTAGCTCAAGGTACATTGTATACAGATGTTATTGAATCGGGTACAAAGACAGCGCAAACTATTAAGAGCCATCATAATGTTGGTGGTTTACCTAAAGATATGAACTTTAAACTCATCGAACCATTAAAAACGTTATTTAAAGATGAGGTAAGAAAACTTGGACTAGCCCTAGGGCTACCTGAAGAAATCGTTAATCGACAACCTTTTCCCGGTCCAGGACTAGCGATAAGAGTAATTGGTGAAGTTACAGAAGAGAAATTATCAATTGTAAGAGAAGCAGACTATATCTTAAGAGAAGAAATTAAGAAAGCTGGACTAGATAAATCTATCTGGCAATACTTTGCGGTTTTAACCAATGTACAAACAGTAGGTGTAATGGGTGATAAACGTACTTATGATTATACGGTTGCCTTAAGAGCAATAACATCTGTTGATGGTATGACTGCGGAAGTAGCCCAAATACCTTATGATATCCTTATTAATATATCAAAACGGATTGTGAATGAAGTTAGTGGTGTTAATCGGGTTGTTTATGATATTACCTCCAAACCACCAGCAACAATTGAATGGGAGTGAGAAGATGTCTAGTAATAACTTGTATGGAAAATTAGTGATGGATGGTTTAACTTTTGATGATGTTTTGCTGATACCGCAAAAATCAGAAGTTTTACCTAGTGAAGTCAATATTGAAACATACTTAACTAATAAGATTAAACTTAATATTCCGATTGTTAGTGCTGCCATGGATACTGTTACTGAGGCATTGTTAGCGATTAGTTTAGCCCGTCAAGGTGGTCTAGGTTTTATTCATAAGAACATGTCAATTGAGGAACAAACTAATCAAGTTAAAAGGGTAAAACTTAGTGAAAGTGGGATGATTGTTAATCCTGTAACACTTAGACCTGATCAAACATTAGAAGAAGCAAATCGCTTAATGGCCTATTATCGGATTTCTGGACTACCCGTAGTCCTTCCCGATAATACTTTAATTGGAATTATTACTAATCGTGACTTAAAATTCCGTGAAGATTATTCAATACCAGTGAAAGATGCGATGACAAAGGATAACTTAGTAACCGCACCTGTAGGCACTACTTTAGAAGAAGCTAAACGTATACTTTTTGAACATCGTATTGAAAAACTACCCATTGTTGATGAAAACTATAAATTAAAAGGGTTAATTACTATCAAAGATATCGATAAGATGAAAGCCTATCCTAATGCGGCTAAAGATAGTATGGGTCGTTTATTGTGTGGCGCAGCGGTAGGTGTTAGAGCGGATACAATGGATAGAGTTAAAGCACTCGTTTTGGCGGGTGTTGATATTATCACTATTGATTCAGCTCATGGTCACTCTAAAGGAGTTATTGAAACAGTTAAGAGAATTAAAGATCTTTATCCTGATTTACAAGTTGTTGGTGGTAATGTTGTAACCCAAGAAGGGGCACTAGACTTAATTAAGGCAGGTTGCGATGCCATTAAGGTAGGGATAGGTCCTGGTTCAATTTGTACAACCAGAGTTGTAGCTGGAGTTGGTGTGCCACAAATTACCGCTGTTAATGAAGTGTATCAAGTATGTAAGGAGCATAAAGTACGTTTAATAGCGGATGGTGGCATCAAATATAGTGGTGATATTGTTAAAGCTCTAGCAGCTGGTGCTGATGTTGTAATGTTAGGAGGACTTCTAGCCGGAACTGAAGAATCGCCCGGTGATGAGGTAATCTATAATGGTCGACGCTATAAGATTTATCAAGGCATGGGTTCATTAGCCGCTATGCGCCGTGGATCTGGTGACCGTTATTTCCAAGATAGTGGAAGTGAGCCACGTAAATTAGTTCCCGAAGGTATTGAAGGTCGCGTACCATATAAAGGTAAGTTAGAAGATGTAGTTTACCAATTATGTGGTGGATTACGCGCAGGTATGGGATATTGTGGAACTAAGACGATTGAAGAATTAAAACTTAATGGTAAGTTTGTGCGAATTACTAATGCTGGATTAATTGAATCACATCCGCATAATGTTGAGTTAACTGCCACAGCGCCTAATTATTAAAGTGAGAATATTCTCACTTTTTGTTTTGGTTCTAAAAAATCATGTAGACATATATACATATGGTGTATTATAATAAAAGCAATAACCGACCGACCGGTCGGTCGAAATTCAGCATGGGAGGTTTGCTATGAATATCGCAAAATACAGTGTAAATAAACCAATCACAATTATCATGGCAATGCTAATTGTCATCTTACTAGGTGTAGTATCATTAGTTAAACTACCCTTAGAACTATTTCCAGATATTAATCTTCCTTATGCAGTTGTCGTAACAACATATGAAGGGAAGAACCCTGAAGAAGTCGAACATGATGTTACGATTCCTATCGAACAAAACTTACTAACAATCAGTAACGTCAAAAACATCCAATCAATTTCTCGTGAACACTTTTCCATGATTATTGTTGAATTTGAACAATCAACAAACATGGATACTGCTTATTTAGAAATGCATGAAAGTTTTGAACGCCTAAGTCTAAAAAACGGTGTAGGAAATCCCATGATTATCAAGTTTGACCCTAATATGTTACCACTAATGATGGTATCATTAACAAGGAAATGGGATGGCGCTAGTGATAGTGAATCAATCATCTTAACGACAGAGTGGATTAAGGAAGATGTTTTAAATAGACTCGAACGTATTCCTGGTGTCGCTAGTGTCAGCTTATCAGGTGCTAGTGATACAGAAATCCAAGTAGTATTAAATCAAGTAAAACTTATTCAACATAAATTAACTCAAGAAGATGTTTTAAGAATCATCGATGAACAAAACATTTCTGGTCTAGCTGGTGTTGTACCTGATGGTGAAGACATCAGAATGTTATATATTGGTGATAAGATTATTGGCTTAGAAGCCTTAAAAAGAACTCCGATTACCTATGATGAAGCTACGAGTAGAATTATCACTTTGGAAGACTTATCAGAAAGTATTGGCTTTATCAATGCGAATGTAAATCAATACATGAAGATTAATGGTGTTCAAGGTATCTCAATCTCCTTCCAAAAACAATCAGATGTAGGTATCACTGATACAGTAAGAGCAATAAAGAATGAACTTAATAAAATCGTTAGTAATCCAGAATATGAAGCTGATTATATTGTTCTATATGATCAAGGTGAATATATCGAGCAATCAGTAGGAAGTGTCTTAGAAAACCTCATCATAGGTGGTATCCTCGCTGTTATTATCCTTTATGTATTCTTAAGGAGAATTCGTCCTACTTTAATAGTTGGCCTTGCGATGCCTATTAGTGTTATTGGCACCTTTGCGTTAATGTATGCATTTGATATATCGCTTAACGTTGTTAGTATGGGTGGCTTAGCCTTAGGTATCGGTATGCTTGTTGATAATGCCATAATTGTTATTGAAAATATTTATCGCTTATTAAGTTTAGGTAAATCGAAAAAAGAAGCAGCTATCGTAGGTGCTACGCAAGTTGCTGGTGCCATAACTGCATCTTCTTTAACAACCATTGCGGTCTTCTTACCAATCATATTCTTAGAAGGTTTGACAGCGGAAATCTTTATTGAAATGGCATTAACTGTTACTTTCTCACTTCTCGCCAGTTTAATTATCGCGTTATCCTTAGTGCCTAGTATTAGTGCTCAAGTTTTAAGTGAAAAGAATGTGAAAGAAGATAAAATAACCAAGAAGTTGCAAAAGTATTATGAATCAGCATTACGGTTCACCCTAAGCAAAAAGGCCTTAACAATGCTAGTTGTAGTACTAATGTTGGGCCTATCAACATTCTTAGCTTTACGGAAAGGATTTGAACTCTTCCCTCGTACTGATGAAGGTACCATAAATGTTAATATTCAAATGAAGAAGGGTACTGATTTTGAGGTAACGGCAGATTTAACTGATGCGATTGTGGAAGAAATCATGAAATTAGAAGATTATGAAACAGTAAGTGCTGAAATAGGCGGGACTGGTGTATTAAGTCTTTTTGGCGCTACTGGTAGCACTGATTCAGCTTCCATTACAGTCCTACTAAAGGAAAATCGTAAACTGACTACACAAGAAGTGGCTGATAAAATTATTGAAATTGTGAAAGCTAAGCAAACAGAAGAAGTTGATAAGATTACTGTTGAAGCCCAAAACTTAATGCAAGTGTCTGGTATCCTAGAATCTGGAGTAACCCTTATTATTAAAGGTGATGATATCTTTAAACTAAGAGATTTAGCTAATGAACTAGTAACGATTGTAAGTAGCGTGGAAGGTACCAAAGATGTAAATAGTAGTTATAGCCAAGCCGATGATGTAATTCGGATTGAAGTAAATAAAGAAAATGCGATTAAACTAGGTGTAACCGAAAAGAACATCTTAGATGCTATCACAAATTTCTATCTATCATTTGGTTTAAGTCTTACATCTGAAGAAACTGATACTTTGACTGTTATTGTTAATGGAAATGAATATGAAATAACTGTACCATCGGATGAGTTTGCGAACTTTAACATGGATTATCGCTATTTCTTAGGAAGTATTCATGTCTTTGATTCAGAAGTAACTGAAGCAATTCGTAGTAAATTAAATGAAAAAGATGAAACTTTCATGTTATATTATCCAAATCTAAAAGGTACTCCTTTTTATAATGAGTTACTTCCTGAAGGAATCATCATTAATCCGCTTATCCGTTATGATAAAACAGAGAAGCGAATTTATCTTCCTAATAATCCTCTTGACCCTAATCCAACCCTTGATAGTTTTTCCAAAGGTCCAGTTTATGATGGGAATACACCAACTAGTAAAGCTGTTGTAACAAAGGAACCAGGGTTTGCTACGATTATCCGTGATGGGAAATCAAGATTTTTAACTGTAACAGCAGGTATAGAAAGTTCTTATTCTGTAAGCAAAGTCTCTAGTGAAGTAGAAAAGAAAGTAAATGAATATCTTGCTTCCGAAGAATTCCAAGAAAAATTTGGAGATTATGGTTACAAAATTGAATTTGCTGGTGAAAATGAAGAGATCATCAAGATGCGTCGTGACTTAACATATGCAGGAATCGTGGCAATCTTGCTAGTATTTATGATCATGGCAATCCAGTTCCAATCATTAAAATACCCCTTCATCGTCATGTTTACCGTGCCGCTCGCCTTTACTGGTGGATTCTTTGCGTTAGCTATTGCTGGTTTACCATTAACCATGGTCGCCATCGTCGGATTAATTATCTTAATTGGGGTAGTTGTTAATAATGGAATTGTCTTAATTGACTATATTAATCAACTACGTCAAGAAGGAAAGGATCTTGATGAAGCGATTGTCGAAGCTGGAATAACGAGATTACGTCCTATCCTCATGACAGCTTTAACAACTATCTTAGCACTCATTCCACTTGCTTTAGGTCGTGGTGAAGGTGGAGAATTACTTCAACCACTAGGATTAACAACTATCGGTGGATTAACCTATGCGACCATTCTAACCTTGTTTGTAGTCCCAATTATGTATAAGGTATTTACTAGGAAGAATAAAGCAAATGACAACTAAAAAGGACCAAATCTTTCAGGCAATTATCTCCCACATTAATAAAGCGGGACTACTAAAAAACTTAACAATAGCGGAAATTGCTCGATTAGCTGATGTAGGTAAAGGAACAGTATATGAATACTTTAGTAGTAAAGATGAAGTAATATGCGAAACCATCATTTATATCTTAGAATCCATCATGGCAGAAACATTATTTGAAATACCAACTAATACTCAATTTAGTACAATCTTGATTAAGCATATTGAAGCGATGCTCAAAGTATCTCAAAAATATGCCAATATTGATTTGATGCTGATGACTGATGGTATTAGTAGTACCTTAGAAGCAGCATATAAACAGAAACTATTACAAAAAGTAATAGAAATCAAAAAGAAATATACTGATTATCTCAAAACTCTCATCAGTATAGGTGTAAAAGAGAATATAATTATAGACATTCCAGATCAATATTTAATCTTTATAGTTGGTAATATCATAATGACAGGTGTATCTTATTACTATCATGAGTTACCACAAGAAGCAAGAAATGAAAAAGAACACATAAATAGAATTTATCAAACTATAATTAAACTATTATCATAACCCCCATATGAACTTACACCTGTCAAGTAGACAAAAATAAAAAAGTTTAGTTTTAGTAATTATTATGCTGATAAAAGATGGTTTCTGTATTGTACAGGAGCCATCTTTTTTAGTCTCCATTGATAACGCTGATTATTATAATAATACATATAGTCAGATAATTTCTTTACTATATCTTCATAAGACTTAGCTTTAAAAAATGGACACTCATCTTTAAAATGGTCAAAAAATGTTTCCATCTTTGCGTTATCAAGACAGTTTCCTCGTCTTGACATTGATTGTATTACTCCTAAATCTTTAAGTTTATTTACATAAGTTGGATTAGTATAATGTCCTCCTTGATCAGAATGAATCATGACACCAT
>JAAYWZ010000049.1 GCA_012516175.1 Bacilli bacterium | reverse complement strand
TAAACTTTCTTTAGAGAACGTTTATAGGTTTTTTTAGAATAAATCATTTCAACGGATATTTCCAATTTTTTAAACCACCCTTTAACTCATAGATTTCGGTGTAACCACGGGTAAATAAAAAGATAGCAGCGCGTCTTGAGCGCCTACCCGTTGCACAATAGAGGAAGATTGGATGGTCTTTTCTTAAGGTGTGTTGATTACGTACTATCATATCTAAAGAAATATTTCGCGCCCCGATTATATGACCACTTTGATACTCTTTACGTGAACGTACATCAACTATTTGACCCTTACGCATATTAGTGCGGAACTTTTCAGCATCAAGTTTAATGCTGGCTTTACGCACTTGGATGAAGGAGAGAATAATCGTAAAAAGTAAGAAAGAAGCAATAAAGATAATTAAATAGTGGTACCATTGCATAGTCCTGTTCCTCCTTTATGCCAAAATTATAGCATAATTTTAGCATTTTCTTAACATTTTTCATAAAATCTTTAAATAACTTGCAAATAGTAGTTAGATTCTTTATAATTAACATTGATTCAATGTTTTAGTTAGATTATTTGGGGTTAAGGAGATCTGTAAGATGACTGATTTGTATGATGATGGTTTAATCTATGAGCCATTAATGGCATATCAGAATAAATTTAAAGACTTGCATCACGAGAACGCTGAGAACTATTTTGCTGAATTAGTTAAGCAATCTAAAGTTGATGTTGAGTTAAACCGTGAAACATGCAATAAAATTAAAAAGTTAACTAAAGAAAAAGAATCCCTAGTAAGTAGAATTAATAAAAAATCACTGTGGAAAGCTTTGTTAATTATCGGAATTATCGCAATTTTTATTTATGAAATCTACTGTATAATTAATATTGGGATTATTACATCACAACCATTATTTTTAGGAATAATGGGATTAGGGGTAATCTTAGTTGTAGTATTTATTCTCTTAATTAATAAAATAAACCCTCAGTTAAAAGCTTTAAAGGAGCAAAAACGAACCATCGATAATCAAATTGGTGCTCTTACCGAAGAAGCCTGGAAACAGCTCCAACCGCTTAATGCTTTATTTAGAGATGGGATGCGGGAAGAGATCTTTCAGAAAACAATACCTCTTATCAAAATGGATAAGATGTTTGATACTAAACGGTTTGAGTATTTAGTTCAAAAGTTTGGTTTCTTAGAAAAACGAGATCCAAATCGTAGTGCTTTGTTTGTTCAATCAGGTGAGATGAACGGTAATCCCTTCTTTATATGTAAGGATTTAATCCATACTATGGGAACTAAAGTATATACAGGATCGAAAACGATTCATTGGACAGAAACAGTCTATATAAATGGTAAAACCGTGCGCCAGACACGTTCACAAGTATTAACAGCATCAGTGGAAAAACCCTGTCCTTATTATTCTGAACAAGTATACCTTGTTTATGGTAATGAAGCAGCACCTGATTTAATCTTTAGCCGTGATGACTCTGATGCGGAGAATATGTCTGAAAAAGAAATTCAACGCAAAGTAAATCGGGATATAAAGAAACTTCATAAGAAAGCAGAGAAGAGCACCGCAAAAGGTAGTAATTTTACCGTGATGGCAAACTCTGAATTTGAGGTCCTATTTGGTGCACATAATCGTAATCATGAAGTACAGTTCCGTCTATTATTTACACCCTTAGCACAGAAGCAATTATTACAACTTATGAAAGATAAAGAAATAGGTTATGGTGATGATTTCGATTTTGATAAATACAAGATGATCAACATCATTTACCCAGAACATCTTGAGGATTTCCCATTAAGTATTAAACCGAGTTATTTTTACGGTTACGATATTGATGAAGTAAAGAATAAATTTGTTCAATACAACGATGCATATTTTAAAAATATCTACTTTACGTTCGCACCGATACTATCCATACCTTTATATGTGCAACAAAAACCGCATGAATATATCTATAAAGGTCTATATGATGGTTATGTAAGTTTTTATCAACATGAACATATCGCCAATCTGATGAATCAGACTGCCTTTATTCACCCATTAGCCCAAACAAGAAATATCCTAAAAACAAATTTAATCGAAAGTAAAGATAATTATGACCGCATCCTTGTTACTGCCTATGGTTATCGTACCGAACCACGTGTAGATTATGTTACTAAAATGGGTGGGGACGGCAGGCTCCATTCCATACCTGTACATTGGACTGAGTATATTCCTGTAAGTAAAGAAACAATCGTTGATGTGCAGGTTGTTGAACCAGAAAAAGACTTATCTATTGGTGAAAGCATTCGTAAATCACTAGAGGAGTTAAGAAAAAAGAAGACTTTAGATGAAAATGATGTATTCATCTTTAGTCACTTCTTAGCTTATATAAATCGTCAAACAAAGAAATAATAAAGTGGAGGGATACAAATGGCAAACGAATTAGATGAATTAACTGGCCCAGTTAACCTAGAAGGGCGCGATATCAATGTTATTCATAAACAAATCCCCGTTAAAATTGGGGTTGGTTCCGTAATCTTTGAAATTGCATTATGGGTTTTAGGTATTATTCCTGGGTTAATCTTCTTAATAATGAAAGTTAAAGCGAAAAACTATTTCCAACAACTTGAACAAAAGATTCAACATAATGCTTCTCAAATCGATAATTATCTCGAACAACGTGTACAAATTCTCCAAAACGTCGTTGGTATCGTAGAAAGAGCAGTTGAACTCGATAAAGATGTTATGAAATCCGTTGCTCAATTCCGTGGCGGTGTTCATTTAACTGAAGAAAACAGAAGCGAAGTAGCAGCTGAACTTGATACTACTATGCGAAGCATCAATGTTGCCTTTGAAGCTTATCCAGAATTAAAAGCCCATCAAGCTTTAGCTGATGCAATGCAACAAAACAGTTATCTACAAAGAGAAATCACAGCAGCGCGGGAAGTTTATAATGACACTGTGCTTCAATGGAACCAAGATATCTTTAAGTGGCCAACAAAGATGATTGTGGCTGCTCGTAGTGGATATACAACGAGAATACCATTCAGTGTAAGTAAAGAAGTTAAAGAACAAGCAAGACAAAAATTCTTCTAGGATGCTCTTAAAGTGATATCGGCAATGATATCACTTTTTTTCTATCTTGTTTTATGTTGTCTATAATCATGATATAATACTGATTAGAATTTCCTATAGGTGGAGGAAAAATGAAGATACTAATTATAAATGGTCCCAATCTAAATATGTTGGGTTATCGGAATCCCGAAATATACGGTAATAAAACCCTTAAAGATTTAGAAGATATGATAAAAGCATATTGTCTTGAACATAATATTGAATGTAGTTTTATCCAGAGTAATCATGAAGGCGTACTTATTGACGCTATTCACGATGCATATTTTAAAAAATATGATGGAGTTGTGATTAATCCTGGTGCTTTGGGACATTATTCCTATGCATTACGCGATGCTTTAGAGATCCTCACTTGTTTAAAAATTGAAGTCCATATTTCTAATATCCAAGAGCGGGAAGCATTTCGGAGAATTAGTGTGATAAGTGAGGTATGTGATAAAACTATTAGTGGTAAAGGTCTTGTTGGTTACTTAGAAGCGATAAATTTACTTCTGACATTAAGGAAATAATAGACAAACCTGGTATTTTTTTATATAATATTGAATGTTGAAACTGTCTTTAGGAGGTTTAATAATGATTTCAGTTTCTGATTTACGTAATGGCATGACAGTTGAATACGAAAATAATATTTATCAAGTGTTGGAATATCAACATGTTAAGAGTGCACGTAGTGCTGCTTTTGTGCGCTTAAAGCTACGTAACATTCGCAACGGTAGTATTGCCGACTTAACTTTAAGTCCAACTGATAAATTACGTCCCGCTCGCATTGATAAAGTCACTATGCAATATCTATATAGTACTGGCGACTTCTATGTGTTCATGAATAATGATACTTATGAACAAATTGAAATAGCTACAAGCAATTTAGAAAACGAAGTTAAGTTTTTATATGAAGGATTACAAGTAACCATTATTATGTATAACGGAGAAATCATTGGTATCGAATTACCAGAAAAGATTACAATGCGAGTTGTTGAATGTGAACCAGCAGTTAAAGGCGATACAGCAACCAATGCGACTAAACAAGCTGTCACCGAAACAGGTTTAAAGGTTCAAGTACCTTTATTCATTGAACAAGATGATGCGATTATTGTAAGTTATCCTGACGGTAAATACGTATCACGTGCTAAATAGAAAGTATCAGATTTACTGATACTTTTTATTTTTTCTGCAACTTTACCTTGTAAATAAGTATTATTTTACAAGAATCCTCATATTTTTAATTTGATTGATAGCGAGGAGGTCTAGTATGAAACCACAAGGTAAAGTTACGATTTTCATGATTGTGATGATAGTGATGTTATCGATTTACTATTTTGCGCTACCTGATAATACTAACAAGCAGCAAACTACGACGACAAAACAACAACAAACCGTAAATAAGAGCGAAGAATATGAACAATTACGGAAACAACTGAACGAAGATCGCCAAGCGATGATTGTTTCGCTACAAGGAGTTATCTCTTCACCAAATGTAAGTATTGAGCAAAAGAACTCCGCATTTGAAGCGATTCAGAAAATTTATCTCTTAGCGCAAAAGGAAAACTTGGTGGAAACCCAAATCATTAACATGGGTTATGATGATGTCTTCGTCAGTGCTACAGAAACATCAGTAAGTGTCTCTGTTTATATCGACTCACTAACATTAGAAGAAGTAAATAACATTATCAAATTAGTAAAATCCGAATTTGGACCTACAGTAAATGTTATGGTAAAATACACGATAAACAATGTAAATTAAATAAATATTAAATCCTTTTCTTGCATTAACTCCGCCTGATGATATATAATAATATTAAATGCAGGAGGGATACCATGGAAGTAAAGTATATTCAATTAAACATCAACGACCAGCAATTATACGGTACCATCAACGTAAATACAAAAGTACTAGAAGTAATTGCTCAAAATGCATCACTAGAAGTCGAAGGGGTAGCTAACATCCATGAAAAACTACCAAAAGTAGTAGCCGAAGCATTCAATCGCAATCATCGTGGCGGAGTTAATGTAGAAATCGTGAAAAACGGTATTGTAATAGATATATATCTTGATGTAAAATACGGTGAATCAATCCATAAAGTAGGTAAGAAAGTCCAAGAAAACGTCAAACAAGCAATCTATAATATGACGACCTTGGATGTATCAAGGATATATGTTCATGTTGTGAATATTAATTTTTAAACCACTTATTATAGTGGTTTTTTATTTTAGTTAGTTGTGTTATAATATAAATGAATTTTTTAGGTAAAGGTGAAACTATGAAACGAAAAACTGAACGTGAAATCATTGTTTTAGCACTATATAGTATGGAATTATCTGGTAATGAAGTGGAAGATACTGTTAACTTTATTATGAAACAAAAAAGGATTAAAGAAGAGCCAACAGAATACATTTATGAAAGTATTCGCGGAGTATTAGAAAACTTATTACAAATAGATGAAGTTATTTCGCAAAATCTTGAAAACTACAAGATTAATCGTTTAAACTATGTGGACTTAGCGATCATTCGCTTTGCGACCTATGAACTGATGTATAGAAACGAACTTCATCCCGCTATAATCATTAATGAAGCTGTTGAATTAACTAAGAAATATAGTGAATTAGATGATTTTAAAGCAAGTGCATTTAATAATAAACTATTAGATAAGATTAGAGTAAGCCTTGAAAGTAGGCGTTAATTATGAAAGAACCTTTAACGGTTACAGCGTTAAATAAATATCTTAAATACTGTTTTGATCATGATAGTAACCTGCAGGATGTTTATTTAAAAGGCGAAATCAGTAACTTCAAGCATCATACCAGTGGGCATTTTTACTTTACATTAAAAGATGAAGTCTCTCAAATCGATGCGATAATGTTTATGAAAAATGCTCGGAATGTGCAATTCGAGATTAAAGACGGCTTACTAGTGTTGGTTAAAGGTTATGTCAGCATTTACTTGCAAGGTGGCTCATATCAAATTTACGTAGAAACAATGACACCCTATGGATTAGGGGATTTATATTTACGTTTCCAACAATTGAAAGAAAAACTCTTTAAAGAAGGTTTATTTGACCCTATCTACAAGAAACCAATACCGAAATATCCTAAGCGGATTGGAGTTATTACAAGTTCGACAGGTGCTGCCATAAGAGACATTATAACCACGATTGAAAGAAGATACCCAATATGTGAGGTTATTTTATTTCCTACTTTAGTTCAAGGGGAATATGCTAAAGATGATATCGTTAAGAGTATAGAAAAAGCCAACAATACTCCTGGTATCGATGTTATTATCCTAGGTCGTGGCGGCGGTTCGATTGAGGATTTATGGTGTTTTAATGAAGAAGAAGTAGCACGCGCTATCTTTAATTCCCGTATTCCGATTATTAGTGCTGTTGGGCATGAGACCGACTTTACGATTGCTGATTTTGTGAGTGACTTAAGAGCACCTACACCAACAGGTGCTGCGGAACTAGCTGTTCCGCATAAAGGAGAATTATTAAAAAATCTTGATCAAACAAAGGAGCACTTAAAGCAAATAATTTATAGTAAATTTAATCTACATCATCAGAGTTTAAGAAAACTTAAATCTAGTTATGTATTCATAAATCCTCATCGTATTTATGAGCAAAAATATCTTAAACTTGATAAACTGTATGCAAATCTAGGGAAACATAGCCCTATGAATTCTTTAGCTCATTTACAAGAAACATTAAGCAGTAAATTTAATCGCTTAAATTATGCTTATGAAAGAGTATTTACAACATTAAATAATAATTTTACTCAACTTATCAGTAAGTTAGAATTAGTTAACCCCTTAAATGTCATAAATAAGGGTTATGTTTTAGTGAAAAAGCAGGATAAAGCTATTACAAGTATAAATCAGGTTGAAGTTAAGGATGTTATCTCCTTGTATTTGAAAGATGGGAATCTTCAATGTGAAGTTCTAGACAAAGAGGTGAAAAGTTATGACCGAGAAGACATT
>JAAYWZ010000048.1 GCA_012516175.1 Bacilli bacterium | reverse complement strand
CTACTTTCAGGATTATTAGGTATTATTATTTTCAGTATTTAAATGAATTGAAATTATTATTTTGGAGATCAAGAGAGATCTCCTTTTATTTTCTATCTTAATTAAACATAATTGTTGCGGGCAAGGTATAATTATAATATAATAACATATGAACAGATATTCATATGAGGTGAAATATGAAGAAGCAATTAATGGTATGTGATTGTAATGTCATTCATGAGGATGTAGTGAATGAAGTAAAAGATAAACTACCAAATCTTGATGAATTAGAAAAAACCGCTAATCTTTTTAAAGTATTAGCTGATAATACTCGCTTTAAAATAATTACAACCTTACTAACTCATGAGATGTGTGTTTGTGATTTATCTTATTTACTCAATATGAGTCAATCACTGGTATCACATCAACTAAGGAAACTAAGAAAAGCCCGTCTAGTTAAACATCGACGTGAAGGTAAAGTGGTTTATTACTCGTTAGATGATGAACATATTGAAAGAATCGTTCAATATGGTTTAGACCATATTAGAGAAAGTGGTGAAGGTTTTGAATCAAGAGACTAAAGTAACGTACGAAGTACAAAACTTGAGTTGTGCTAATTGCGCTAAGAAAATTGAAAAACACATTAATGAAATCGATGGTGTAAGTGAAGCATCAATCGATATTATCAATAAGCGACTTACTATTAGTACTAATAAAAGCACTAACGTTAATTTACTAAATGAGATGAATAAGATTGCGGATGCGATTGAACCAGGCACTAGATTTGTGGAAATGAAGAAACATTTTTCTGAACACGAGGAAGAAACTGAAGAAAAAAAGATAATCATTCGCTTAATTTTAGGTGGTATATTATTTGTTTTAGGATATATCTTAGAACATTTTAATCTCTATTCAGTAGCCCAAATAACCTTATTCATCATTAGTTATGTTATTATTGGTTATGAAGTTATTTATAAAGCCTTAAAGAATCTTATCCGCGGTAACCTCTTCGATGAAAACTTCTTAATGACCATTGCGACTTTTGCGGCTATCTATGTCCAAAGTTATCCAGAGGCAGTTGCGGTTATGTTGTTTTATGAAGTAGGAGAATACTTCCAAGACCGCGCGATTGATCGAAGCAGAAAATCCATTAGAGAATTAGTCGCAATTCAACCTAAAGTCGCATATGTAAAACAAGGTAATGTGATTAAGGAAGTTCATCCTTCAGAAGTTAAAGTAAATGATATCATCGTGATTAAACCCGGTGATTTAGTTCCTTTAGATGGTATAGTTTTGAGTGGTACTTCTGAAGTAGATACATCTAAACTAACTGGAGAATCACTTCCTAGAACAGTTGAACCAAATAGTGAGATACTTGCTGGATTTATAAATTATAATGGTTTATTAGAAGTAAAAGTGACAAAATTATACGAAGATTCAGCTGTAAGTAAAATCCTTGAACTAGTTGAAAATGCTCAAAGTAAAAAAGCCAAAGTGGAGAAATGGATTACGAAATTTGCTCGAATCTATACACCAATCGTTATCCTACTTGCCATTCTCATCACTGTTTTGCCAATAGCCTTTGTGAGTGACTATGATTTTAATGAATATTTATATCGTGGAGCTACCTTTTTAGTAGTATCTTGTCCTTGTGCCTTAGTAATATCCATCCCGCTATCGATATTTGGGGGAATTGGCGCAAGTAGTCGCGAAGGTATTCTCATCAAAGGTGGGAATTATTTAGAAATCCTTCGCCAAGCGAAAGTAATTGTCTTTGATAAAACAGGTACAATCACCAAAGGTAACTTTGTAGTTACAAAAGTTATGGCTTATGATTATGATGAAAATGAGCTAATTAATCTAACTGTGAGAGCAGAAAAACTATCCAATCATGCTATTGGGAAAGCCATTGCGATGTATAAAGAAGTAGATCAAGAAGAATATAAGGTAGAAGAATATGAGGAAATCTTTGGAAAGGGTATCAAAGCACGGATTAATAATCTCGATATCTTAATTGGTAATAAAGAACTATTGTTAAGTAATAATATTGAAGTAATTAATAACGTACAAGAAAGCGGTACAATTATCTATGTTGCCATTAATGGTAAGTTTGTGGGTTACTTTGTCATAAGTGATGAAATCAAAGTGGAAGCTAAGGAAGCCATCAGGTTACTTAAAAAGGATGGCATTGAAACATCTATAATGCTTACAGGTGATAATTTAACACAAGCTTCTTCGGTAGCTAAACTAGTTGGTATTGATAAAGTCTTTGCTGAATTATTGCCGGAAGATAAGTTAACCATCCTTGAACAGTTAAAACAAGAAAATCCAGATAAGTATTTCATCTACGTCGGTGATGGAGTTAATGATACACCAGTACTTACTGCAAGTGATATAGGTATCAGCATGGGTGCTTTAGGTAGTGATGCTGCGATTGAAACAAGCGATATTGTCATTATGAATGATAACTTGAAGAAACTTTATACAGCACGCCAAATCGCTAAACTTACTAATAAAAAGATTTGGCAAAACATTATTTTTGCTTTAGCAGTAAAAATCTTAGTACTTATATTAAGCAGCATCGGATATGCGACCATGTGGATGGCAGTTTTCAGTGATGTTGGTGTGGCACTGCTTGCGATTCTCAATTCTGTATTAATTTTAAGATATAAAGTTAATAAAGGTCAGGTAACATCCTGACCCTTATTATTTATTTAAATATAAATTTACTTAACTTCTTTGATTATAATAATACTTAATCATTGGTAAAAGAATTAGT
>JAAYWZ010000047.1 GCA_012516175.1 Bacilli bacterium | reverse complement strand
ATTGATAAAGCTGGTAGTTCAGTTTTGAATTGTGCTAATAATTGATTTAAGGTTTCAACACCATAGAAAACGGCCTTTTCACTGCCACCCTTGATAGTGATGTTGCTATTAATCTAAAAGAAAAAGTCCTTAATCAAACAGGACTTATCTTACCTATTACGAAAGTATTAAATGAAGAAAAAAATAGCATCATTTTAACCACTGCTTCCTTAGGTGAGGAAGAATATCTTTTAGAGATTACTAATACCAATATCACTATCAAGGGTGGCAGTGAAAAGGCCGTTTTCTATGGTGTTGAAACCTTAAATCAATTATTAGCACAATTCAAAACTGAACTACCAGCTTTATCAATTAGTGACAAACCATATTTTAAGGTAAGAGGTTTCTACCACGATATCACCCGTGGTGAAATACCTACCTTAGAAACATTTAAGAAACTAATTGATGTTTGTGCTAGTTTCAAAATTAATCAAATCCAATTCTATGTTGAACACTCCTTCGCTTATAAAGACTTTGTCGAAGTCTGGAGCGATGTTGAGCCTCTAAGCGCTGAGGAAATCTTAATCTTAGATGAGTATTGTAAGAAAAGACATATTGAACTCGTACCTTCCATCGCAACATTCGGTCATTTATTCAGACTCTTAACCACGAAATCATATGGTTACTTATCAGAATTAGAAAATAGTGAAAATGACCCATTTAGCTTTGTGGGTAGAATGCGGCATCACACTTTAGATGTCTCTAATCCTGAGAGTATCGCAGTTGTTGAAAGAATGATCAATGAATTCTTACCTTTATTCTCTTCAAATCTCTTTAATATTTGTGCTGATGAAACCTTTGATTTAGGAAAAGGTAAGAATAAAGAAAAAGCAGATACACTTGGCGTTGGAAGACTCTATGTTGATTTTATTAATAAAATAATTAATCTTGTCAAGAAGCATGGTAAACGCGTCATGATGTGGGATGATATCATCACCAAACATCCAGAATTTATCGATGAAGTACCTGAAGATGTAATCTTCCTTCACTGGGATTACCAAGCAAATCCTAAAGAAGATACTGTTAAACTCATTTCCGCAAGTGGTCATGATTTCTATCAATGTCCCGCGACCTGGGTCTGGAATCAATTACTTCCTCGGATAAGATTTGCTCACCAAAACATCCTAAATACTGTTAAGTATGGTACTGTATATAAACCAGTTGGTATCTTAAATACAAACTGGGGTGATTATGGTCAAATCAATTTCCTTTCTTCCGCGATTCCAGGACTCGTTCAAGGTGCATGTTATTCTTGGAATCCTGATGCTCTTCATGATTTAACTGAAATTAATACCAATACAGCTAAACTTTACTACAATGATTCAACAGGTACTTTACTCAATCTCATCACTGAAGCTAGTGATCTTCAACTCTTTACCTTTGGTCAGTATGTAAATTATGTAGAAGGTTATGGTCAAATTAATCTTGATATTACTTATGATAAGATTAATTCAAGTAACCAAAGACTTAATGAAATATTATCATCTTTAGTAACCTTCTTATCAGTTGTACCAAAAGATCTGCAAATCGATATTTACGAAATGATGCTTGCTGTAAAAGGGATTATGCTTTTCAATAAACTCTTACATGTAATGCAAGTTTATGAAGGTAAATTATCTAGTTCGTTAGAAGTAAATCCTCAAGAACTAGCCAATGAATTTGATGGTTGGTTCTATGAATACACTAAACTATGGCGCGCAAGAAATCGCGAAAGTGAATTACATCGTTTAAGAGATGTGTTTAGAGGATTAACAAGAAGAATTAGAAGTTATTAAGCAAATTAATAAAGCGTGGTCAAGAATTAACTGACCACGCTTTTTTATTACGCTTTATTATCATCATAATAAATTCTGCGTTTTCTTACATATTTCTTACGGAAAATTAAAAAGGAGATAAAATTAGTAACACTAGTAACAAAAACAGCGACTATCGATCCGACAATAATCGGGTTTTCTAACAAGTTTTCAGGTTCAGTACCATAAACATATACAGTTATTGTCTTAGTAGATATATTATTATGTTTATCTTTGGCATTAATATGAATAAAATAAGCACCAACTTTAGTGGCATCGAGCCCATCCATATTAATTGAATACTCTACCTCAGTATCATAATTATCAGTTACTTTAATCATATCCGCTAAGTTTAATATTCCATTTCTCTTTAAGTAGATACTTTCGGGGGCTTCAATAGTTGGTGGTAGATTATCAGTAACATGGACAGTAACATGTTTTTGTACTACATTTCCATTAGGGTCACTAGCTTCGAACACCACATTGTAATAACCTTCTTTATTAAAATCAATCGTACCATAGATTTTAATTCGACTTGTCACATCACCACACACTTGATCATAAGCTTTGATTCCCTTTAACACATTGGTGGTATTGATGGTGACAGTTACTGTATCACCTAAATTGATGAATTCTGGTGGTGTTGTATCATTAACAATATTAACATAAGCAGGTTTTATATCAAAGTTGCCATCAGCATCAAAGACAATAAACATGACTTGATAAGTACCAATGACATTATAGTTGACATTACTATCATCATATTGTACATATTCAGTAATATCAGTTGCCCCATCATATGCTTTGATAACGGCTTTATAATAAAGTTGCGGATTTACTGTACCCACTTGAATATAAATTTGGTCTGTTGTTAGTTCAATAAGTGGTGTGGTTGGATTTGTATGGGGTGGTTTAACATAAACATAGGTTTTAGCTGTGGTGTAATTACCTGAGTTATCACTTACAAAATAACTTATCGGATATAATCCCGTCTTGGTTAAATCAACACCTTGATGAAAAACTTTGATTTCGAGCGTACTACCTTTATCATTATCGGTGGCACTTACACCAGCTAGGAAGTCAATCGGTTCGGTTTGGTTTTGGATTGCCTCAATCGTTTTTACTCCGTGAAGGACTGGTTTAGTCTCATCATAGATGGAAACAGTTAAACGGTCTATCTCATAGCGTTTTTCATTGCCCAAACTATCCACATAGAGAAAATAGTAGATAACTTCGTACTCACCAACACGGTCAAAATCAACTTTTAATAGGTCAACCAGTAATTTTTCTTTAAGCAGATCTCCTTCATGACTATATAACTCAAGCCCTTCAATAAACACATCAGCATCAGGACGACTACCAGCTTCAAATAGATTGGGAACATTCTCTAAACCTTCTAGGTATGGTGCTTCAGCTTTAACATTGATCATACTAGATAGACTAAGGAAATTAATCATTATTGCTAATATTATTACTTTAACAAACTTCTTCATATCTTCATCCTCCCGAGCTGCCATTAAGATACTAACAAGTAATAACAAACAATGATAATGATACAAATGATACTCGAAATCACAAAATTAAGTAAGAAAGGTTCGTAAAGTGGTATATCCTCAATTTTCACAAGTTTTTCCGGGTTTACTGGAACAAATTTTATTTCTTCTTTTTTAACAGGTTCAAACAAACTTTCAGTTTTATTTTCAATTATAACTTCTTCAGGTTCGCTTTCTGCTTGATTATTCGGTATGATTTCATCTAACGATGGCTCAATTTTTTCGATAGTCACGGGTTCTATTTCTTCTACTTTGGGAATTGGTATTTCTATAGGATTATTCACAGTTTCTTCTGCCTTAGGTGCTTTATTATTCCCTGCAGCTTCCTGATTTTTGGGTTTTCTAAACACGATATTTAAAAACTCTTCATCGCTAATCCGTTTAATCATTTTACCCCCAGTATCTTGGTATTTATTAAGAATTGATTCGAAAGTCAGGGTCTCTATATTACTAGGTTTATCTTCCTTAATTGGAGGTATTTCTATCCTTACGATTTCTGGTTCAACTTGTTCTATTAGATCTTCTTGCAACTCCATATTCAATTCTCTCCAAGTAAAGATACTTGGTTGTACATTCTTTGCGTCATTTATAAGAAGATGAATTAAATCACTGCTATGTTTATTAGGGTTAATTAATCTTAGATAGTAATACTCATCAATTGATAAATCGAATGCATAGCGATAATAGCTATTATGGAACTCATGGATATCAGGACATTTTTTTAGTGTTTCTTCACCTAAAGGTGTTAACTTATAACAGATACCAGAGAAGTAAGTCTTGAGTTCTTCTTCTGATAATTTTTGCTTAATATAATCGACATAGATACTTTTTTGTGCTTTTTTAGGTAAATCATTCTTTACTGCTTTTTGGAGTTCTGGCTTAGTCGCAAATTCTAAGTTGAACAAGTAATCTTTTGTGGTTAAGAATCCTTCTTTCACTAACATTTTTAAAGTATAATCACAATCGAGTAAATAATCATCCCAAAAATATTGGGCAATCTTCCCTTTTATCCTTTTTCCAAGAATATATTGTAATAATAACATTTCACGGGCTGTTAAACCATCAGGAAACACGAAGTCAAAGTTGTCAATCAATATTTCTTGCGGATTAAATGTATAACCAGTAGTAGTATGTATATTATAAAAAGTATTATAATCCGTTTTTGTCATCTTTAAAACTCTATTGGTAAAGAACTTCCCACAAAAATCAAAAAGACTCTTATCATTTTGATATTCATACATTATGACCGGAATGTTAACATGTTCAGTTTCTAAATAAACGTTGATAAACTTTTGATTATCAAATTCTGAGAGATTAATTACATATGCAATACCTTTCATATAACATATCCGCCCTTAATAAATTTAACTAGTTTATTTTATTATAT
>JAAYWZ010000046.1 GCA_012516175.1 Bacilli bacterium | reverse complement strand
TTTCGGAGGGGATAGAGGGTGTGAGGTTACATCCAATTAGAGTAAATGTAGCTTAAACTACATTGACTAATAAATAATTTTATTAAAATTTTAAATCTATTTTATGAATTTTAGTAAAATTAATAACCTAACCAAAATCAAAGCCAACTAAATATCTATGAATATTAGAGAGGATTTATTATGAATGAAACTATTTTCGAAAAATTAAATAAAGGTTATTATCTAGCTGATGATAACCCTCTAAAAGCAATTTTTCAGATTTTAAGTGATTTAGAAGATAATGAGATAACCTCTTATCAAATGGAACTTGCTTTAAGAAATCAAGTTGCGAATCTCTTTGAGAAGGATACGCTTACTTTAGGAAAATTAGTCGATTACCTAAATAAGTTAGATAAAGAGTACTTATTAAAAATCCAATCATTTCTCCCTAAGGATAGTACTTTTGATGATATTAGTTTTATCTTAAAAAGTATTAATACAATTCTTAATGGGGAAGAAATTACTATAACAGAAGATGTTAACCCAGATTATGAGATATCACTTGGTACCTTATTAACTTATTTATATAATGAACGAAGATTTAATGCGGAAGAAGAACCTCATCATGTTTTTCTCGATGCGATTTAAAATGATGACTTACATATGTTTCAAGCGTTTATCAGTAATGATGAAGTTGATATCAATGCGAGAAATTACTATAATGACACCCTTCTGCATTTTGCGGCTCGTGAGAATGCACTAAAAATCATAGATGCCTTAATTAAAATGGGCTTAAGCTTTAATAGTCGTAATGATATCAATCTAACCCCTGTGTTTGTAGCTTATCTTTCGCAAAAGTATGATGCGGTTAAGTTTTTAATCGATAGGGGTGCTGATTTAGGAGTACTTAATGACGATAACCTAACGATTACGGAAGCGGCGATTATCAATAATGATTTAGAGATTTTCCAATATATTATCGAAAAACGTGGCTTTGGTATTAGTAATGGTATTACCTGTGATCCGTATGGTTTAGCGATTAAGTATCAAGCTAACCAAGTTTTTCATTATCTCTGTGAAATTAATTACCCTGTAAAGATTAAAATTGAAAACCACTTTTTATTAGCCTGTAATTGTGGTAATCAGGAGGTCATTGACTATTTCCTCAACAAAGGTTTTTCTGTCAATTTAGAGTTTCAGGGAAGTACGCCATTATTTGTCGCAGTATTAGGTGAACAAATCGAAGTGGTAAAAAACCTATTATCTAAAGGGGCAAATCCCAATCCTAAAGGCTATTCTCCGCTTATTCCTGCCATCAAATCAGGAAATAAAGAAATGATTGAATTATTAATAGAGCATGGGGCAAGAACTATTGAAAAGGGTAGGGAACGATATTCACCAATCATGTATGCGATTTTTTATCGACAATTCGAGATCATGAAGTTATTAATCGAAAAAGGGGAAGACGTAAATTATATTGGTCATAAAGGGGTAACAGCACTATACTTTGCCTGTGATACTGGTGAAGTTGATTATGTTAAGTGTCTCCTTGAAAACGGAGCTAAACCTTTAGATAATGCCCTAAATCCTCTACGATTAGCACTAATAAGCGGTAATACAGAAATTATAGAATTGCTTCTAAGTAATGGGTTCGTATTAAAAAAAGACACATTAATCTCATATGATTTAAATACAATGTTTTTTAGTGCGAAGAAAAAACGCTCTAAGGTACTAGAAACTTTAGTTAATTTAGATATTAAAGATAAAAATGGTGTAGGTGTACCTGAATATATATTACAAAAAGTAAAGAAACATCAAACTTTAACAACAGTGTTAACTTCAATAGTATATCTTTTTGTAGTGTTTTTCTTTGTGTTACTTAGTGTAGTTAATTATGTTCGTTTTAACTATTATAGTAAAGATGTAACAAGAACAAGCGGAATTATTACCCAGGTAGATGAAGATAAAAACAAAGTATATTATCAGTTTGAGATAGATGGGGAAATGATTGAATCATCTTCTAATGTTAGTGATGATATGATTGATGAGTTTCATATAGATGATGAAGTAGAAATCATATATAAAAACAATAATTATACCAAAAACATTCTTACTAGAGAACATGAACAATATAAAAAGGAAGCAAACCTAGGTTTTTACGTTTCTATTTTCTTTATTTGTATAGGTGCAATCATTTTTAGGCAACTTTACTCTAATCGAAGATATTTAAATAGTTTAAGAATAAAATCTATTTAATTGTGGAGATGTTAAAGCCTTTGTTAAGGTTAATTACCTAAATAATTTTATACGTAAAGAAGATTTCCTATTTTAAGCTTATATAAGGGTATAAAAAATGGATACGATGTAACAAGTTAAGATATAATTATGATAATGAGTTTTTGATGCTGTTTTTTACATTGATCTAGAGGGTAAATTTAATCAAGATAATTTATGGTATAAATTATAATGAAGGTTAATAATGGATCGAAGAATAAAGTTAATTACTGGTTTGCTTATTTGGATCATTCTAATTGCCTAAATATTTCGCCTAAAAGTAGAAAATACTTAACATTAGGATCTTATTATAATTATCTTATCAGTCAATTTTATTATTCTATTTATTTCCGTTTCACTATCTGGTATTACCACAAGATACTAAAATATTTTTTAATGTGAATTATGATGAAGTTATTCAAAAAGGTAAGAGATATTTTAAGTTTTTCTTAAAAAGGATGAGTTCAGGGAAAATTTAGATATGGTAAACTAAAAAGTGTTCTAGCCACTAAATATTATTGGCTAATTATCTACAATTTAGTTAATAATAATTATATAGAAGCGAAATACTTATATTCATCATCCAATGAGTATCAAGATAGTAAGAATTACGAAACTTACAGTTACATATTAAACACTATTTTTAGAATCCATGAAGAAAAGAATATAAATAAGATAGAAAAGCTAGATGAAATTCTAGAAATTATCACTAATAAGAGACTGAGAATGTATTTAGAATCATTAAAATATAGTAATAATTAGTATTTCTAAAAGAATATAAATGAACTTTTCTATTTAAAAGAAAATAGTAATTATGGGCACTTTCATTAAGAATTAACTTAATAAGTGCCCATTTTTTTACTTATTTGGCAATGAATAACTACGACTTTTTTTGGTTAACATATAGGCAAAAGTGATAGAATTCGACAAAATAAGCCAATCTATAATGGAGGATTATATGGATTACAATCGCTTGAGTTTAGAATTATGTGCGAAAAATCGGGGTAAGTTAGAAATTGTCTCCAAAGCATCAATAACCAATCGTGATGAATTATCAATTGCCTATACACCTGGAGTGGCAGAACCATGTCGGGAAATTCACAAAAAATCAGATGAAGTATACCGTTATACGATAAAGAGTCACATGGTAGCTGTCATTAGTGATGGTACCGCTGTTTTAGGTTTGGGTGATATTGGACCTTTAGCAGCAATTCCCGTCATGGAAGGAAAATGCGTCTTGTTTAAGGAATTTGGTGGGGTAGATGCCTTTCCCATTTGCTTAAATACGAAGGATACAGAAGAAATAATTCAGACTATTAAAAACATTGCCCCCGTTTTTGGCGGCATTAATATTGAAGACATCTCAGCACCGAGATGTTTTGAGATTGAAGAACGCTTAAAAAAAGAACTCGACATACCAGTGTTTCATGATGATCAACATGGAACAGCCATAGTTGTCGCAGCTGGGTTAATCAATGCCTTAAAAGTTGTGGGAAAGAAATGGGAAGATGTGGAGATTGTGATTAATGGTGCTGGTAGTGCAGGAATCTCCATCTGTAAGTTACTGCTACAATTCTCACCTAAGAATATCATCTTGGTGGACCGCGAAGGTGCTTTAGCAGAAGGTGAACCCTGGATGAATCCGGTTCAGAAAGAGATGGCTAAGGTCACAAATAAACATCAAGAACGGGGACCACTAAAAGATGTAATTAAAGGTAAAGACATCCTTATTGGAGTATCTGCACCTAAAGTAGTAACGAGTGAGATGATTGCGAGTATGAATAAAGACGCAATCGTCTTTGCGATGGCGAATCCCATCCCAGAAATCATGCCTGAAGATGCGAAAAAAGGTGGAGCAAGAGTAGTGGCTACGGGAAGAAGTGATTATCCTAATCAGGTCAATAATGTCTTAGCTTTCCCAGGTATCTTTAAAGGCGCATTAATGGTACAAGCAAGACAATTTGTAGAGGAAATGAAAATCGCTACAGCAATTGCGATTGCGTCACTAGTTAGTGATGAAGAATTAAACGAAGACTATATTATTCCAAGTGTCTTTGATAAACGTGTCAGCGAAGTCGTCGCTAATGAAGTCGCAAGAGTCGCAGAAGAACTAGGATTAGCTCGCAAAAAACGTAATGAACAAACTAGATAGAGGTGATAATATGTCAGAACGAAAAGGATATCGAATTTATGGAATGCCATGGTATTGGTTCTTAGTCTTTGCGGCGATTATTCTTATTACAACATATGTACCATTAGGTTTTGGTACAGAAAGAAAATACTTAATTGATACTAATTTACCATTAAAGATGTTAGGGATGTTTGGGTTAATGATTGTGATTGGGGCAGTGTTAAATGAGATTGGTGAACGTACTCCCATCGTCCGTACCTATTTAGGTGGAGGAGCAATTGTCACCATCTTTGGGACCAGTGCCTTAGTATATTTTAACCTTTTACCTAAAGCTCTAGTGTCCTATGAGCAAACTGCTACTGGGACCAAATTTTCCGGAGCGATTAATACCTTCTTTGCAGGTACAGGTGGCTTCTTAGATTGGTACATTGCTGCTTTAATCACTGGTAGTATCTTAGGGATGAATCGTAAACTCCTGGCAAAAGCTGCGACAAGATTCTTACCAGCAATTATAGGAGGAGTATTTTTCGCTTTCCTAGCTACATTCTTAATAGGCATGATTACCAATTACGGTGGTCAAGGTGCTATCCAAGGTGGTATTAATGCGCTCCTCCTCATTGCCTTACCAATCATGGGTGGGGGAATGGGTGCTGGTGCTGTACCGATGGCACAAATCTTTGAGAAAAATAATTTCCAAGGAGCCCTTAACTACATGGTACCTGCAGTCGCCATCGGTAATACCTTAGCCATTGTCGCTGCTGGTCTCTTACCTCGTATCTTTAAGAGTAAAGATCTTAACGGGCAAGGAAATCTAATGAAGGTGTCTGGTGATGCCAGTGAATATGAATTAACTCCAGAAGAAGAAAAACTAAGAAGTAGTATAAGTTACACAAATCTTGGTGTAGGTATACTTGTTTCAGCGGCTTTCTTCTGTTTAGGTATTATTATTAATAATTTTGGTGGATTTTTCACCCAAATCCACGCATATGCTTGGATGATTATCGCAGTAATGATTTGTAAAATCTTACGAATCTTACCTGACCGCATTGAAGCTGCTTGTTACCAATGGTACCAATTCATGTCAAAGAACCTTACTAGCATGTTACTAGTAGGGATTGGTGCTGTCTATGTTGGTTTAGAAGATGTAATTAATGCTTTATCCATTCAATACTTCATCCTATGCCTTGTCACCGTTATTGGTGCTATTATTGGTGCTTGGCTGGTAAGTAGATGGGTTGGCTTCTATCCTGTTGAAGGCTCCATTACTGCTGGTTTATGTATGGCTAATATGGGTGGAACAGGAGATGTCGCGTGTTTATCAGCCGCTGATCGCATGGAACTCATGCCATTCTCCCAAATAAGCTCCCGTATCGGTGGTGCCTTCCTACTCTTAATCGCTTCTTTATTACTATCCTTCCTAACACCTTTCTTTGGATAAACAGTAAATTTTAATTAAATCAAACTTGTATATTTAGTCACATTTTTAAATACTTAATATAAATATTTACCAGGATATTTCCTGGTAAATATTTATTTATGTTCTAATTCTAAATTGCTAGGATGTGTTAGGATGTTATTAGCTTTC
>JAAYWZ010000045.1 GCA_012516175.1 Bacilli bacterium | reverse complement strand
TTGTTATATCTTATTTATAATATAAATAACTATTTTATACAAGTCATTCTGCAAAATTTTACTAATTTACTTAAAATAGTATTCTTTCTCCTCAAACTTCGATCATTGATTTATTTATATGGTGAACCCCCCAGAAAAACTATATTTTAATTAACGAAAAAAGGACTTCATAAAGTCCTTTTCTCGTTTTATTTCGTATTCGCAACCTTTTCTACAATTCTAACAATTAATTCAGTTGCTTTTTCCATCGCTTTTATTGGAATATATTCATACTTACCATGAAAGTTATATCCACCAGCAAAGAGATTTGGTGTTAAGAGACCCATATAGGATAATCTTGCACCATCAGTACCACCACGAATTGGCACAATATGCGGAGTTATCCCAATTTCTTCCATAGCTTCTTTAGCTAATTCAATGATATGCATTGCGTCTGTAAACTTTTCTTTCATATTATAATATTGATCATAGACTAATGCTTCAACAATTGGTTGGGTATACCGCTTATTAATTGATTCGATAATTTCTAATACCTTTTGTTTTCTTCTTTCAAAGTTGTTTTTATCAAAATCACGGATAATATAACTCATTGTTGCTTCTTCTTCACTACCGGAAATACCATTTAAATGGTAGAATCCTTCATATCCTTCTGTTTTTTCTGGTACTTCATCTTTAGGGAAGGCTTGCGCAATTTCTGTCGCGATTAAGGCTGCGTTAATCATTTTATCCTTAGCACTGCCGGGATGAACACTTTTGCCTTGGATTCTAATTTTTACTCCAGCCGCGTTAAAGTTTTCATATTGTAGTTCCCCTATTGGTCCGCCATCCATTGTATAGGCAAAATCGGCATTGAATTTTGCGACATCAAACTTATCAGCACCACGCCCAATCTCTTCATCAGGAGTAAAACAGATTTTAATCGTACCATGCTTGATGTTATTTTTGATGATATATTCAAGAGCAGTGATAATTTCCGCAATTCCGGCTTTATCATCGGCACCTAAAAGTGTAGTTCCATCAGTAACAATAAGCTCTTCACCAAGATTATCATTTAAACTAGGAAAATCCTTACTACTTAAAACAATATCAAGTTCTTCATTTAATACAATATCATTACCATCATATTTTACAATCCTAGGCTTGATGTTTTTGCCAGATACAGCTGGTGAAGTATCCATATGAGCGATAAAACCTACAACCGGTACTTTTTTCTCAATATTAGCCGGTAAGGTGGCATATACATAACCATGTTCGTCGAGTGTAACTTCATTTAAGCCAAGTTGTTTTAATTCTTCAACAAGATATTTAGCTAACTCGATTTGTCCAGGGGTACTTGGTGTTGTAAGTGAATCTTCATCACTGGTGGTATCAAATTTAACATAATTTAAAAAGCGTTCATGAACTTTCAACGTACTACCTCCTTGTACTACTATTTGATTAACTATATTATAACTCTAAGTAAAGTTACTTACCATATATAAACTTTATCTTGCATAGCGATGAATTTTCGCAATTATTTTGGGAAGTAAATCATCAATTTCTTGATGATTAATGTTGGGAATATAAAATTCTTCTAAGATATCGTGATATTCTTTAGCTTTTTGTAAGTGGTACAAGCCTTTCTTTACTAATATATCCATTTCATCCTTAAGTTCTTTGATAGTCTCTTTATATTCTATTAATATTTTATCTTCTAAAATAGTTGTTAAGTCGATTGTCTTGTCAGTTGGGAATGGATAAGGGTTATACTCATTACTTACAGATATTACTAGTTTCATATCAGGAATATAGATATCCTCTATCTTTTCTAGTTTAATTGGACTACGGTAACATTCGATATAGTACCCTCTTTTAACTCCTTCTTTCACAATATCATTAAACAATTCTTCACTTGATAAACCAAGAGTTTCTCCGATGACGATACGTTTTTCGGCAAGATTTATTAATGACTCCCGATAAGTACTAATCCCTTCAGGAGTGAAGGCATAGGTTAAAAGATTACGAGCTTTACCATTTTCATCTTTGAGAGGTATATTTGTAAAGATACTGTTTATTAAATCAAAGCGAAGGTAATTGTATTCTTTTTCTTTAAATGATTTCTTCATCAAATTTTCTATACCATCATAAAGTAAACGAACACTTTTCAAGTATTGATAAGCGATCATAAAACAGTTCTTAATCTTAGTATTTACCTTAATTATCTCTTCTCTGTTCTTTCTAATCCCTTCTTCATCCCAATATTCACCAAAATTAAGGATTTCATCTACTGCCCCAGGATTTTTCGGATCAATAATATGCGGACTAGTACCATCAAGTAGCATAACTTTGAGTTGGGGTAGATAAACAATATCTAAAGATTGGGGATCAGAAGAACAATGAACATATTCCACATCATATCCTAAGTCGGAAAAATAAGTTCCGACTTTTTTCATGAAAGTAGATTTTCCTACACCTGGTCCTCCTTTAATACAAAAGATATGATTAGCTATCTCAGACGATAAGATTTCTTCGTAAAATGATACAAACCCACTTGTGGTATTACCACCTGCAAAGGTGTGTTTAATTATTCCACTAGACATATAATCCTCCTTTTTTCAATTCTCATTTATTATATTCACCAGTTTAGACAAAAGTACTATTTAATTTCATCTAGGTAACTTAACAATTATGATAATCATATCATATAACGAAAACACTTAAGAAGGCGGTGTACGTACAAATGATGTGCCATCATAATGGTAAACTCGCCCAAGCGACGATTCCCTTTCAGATCTATCGTGAGTTCTTCCCTGTAAATGAAAGTCTCTACCGCGGTACTATGTTCCGTGAATTATATCGGCCGTATGTGAAAATGATGAGGAGGTAATCTTGTTTATGGACAACGTTCTAAACAAGCAAGAACTCTTGCGGCAGATTCAAGAACTAGGATTTGTGGCATTAGAGTTAAATCTCTACTTAGATACCCATCCTGATGACGAGGCAGCTTTAAATGATTTTCGCTACATCACCAATAATTTAAATCAACTTAAACAATTGTATTGCCAAACCTTCGGTCCCTTAACTAATTTTGGCAACTCCATGTTAAGTAAGAATACTTGGACTTGGGCATCCGAAGAGGATAAATGGCCTTGGGAAAACAAATAGGAGGATAATCTATGTGGATTTATGAAAAGAGGTTACAATTCCCGATCAATATAAAGAAGACTGACCCGCAACTTGCCAAAGCGATACTAACACAATACGGGGGACCAAATGGTGAACTTGCGGCTAGTTTGCGTTATCTATCACAACGTTATACCATGCCTACAAGCCAAGCAAAAGCGGTATTGACCGATATCGGTACAGAAGAACTCGCTCACTTAGAAATGGTAGCGACTATCATTTATCAATTAACACAAGATGCGACGGGCGAAGATTACATGAAATCTTTTGCGGAAGCTCTCTATTCTAAATGGGATAAAGGAATTCATCCTGATGACTCCGGTACAATCGCATTTTCCGCAACTTATATAAATACTATGGGTAGAGATTACATTGCAGATTTATATGAAGACTTAGCAGCGGAAGAAAAAGCACGTGCAACTTATGAGTACTTGCTTGATATTACCAAAGATCCCGATGTTATAGCACCATTGAGCTTCTTAAGACAACGGGAAATCGTCCATTTCCAAAGATTTGGTGAGTTATTAGATAAACTACAATTAGAAAAGAATATGAAGACCGTTCATCCTGTGAATTTTCCTGAAGAAAAGGCTTATTTTTAAGCCTTTTTTTATATATTCATAAATTTTTGTGAATAGTTAATAATATATTCTGAATATAATATAATAGTACATATGATAACAATTATCAATTAATTTTGACCAAATTTTATTTTATCTTTTTATAACTAGATTATTTCGCTTTAAAAAAATATTATTTTTTTAAGCAAAACCATTGAATCTTTATGGTTTTATTTGATATCATAATTATAAAGAAAATTAAATAAACAAGAAGGAGGATTTTTTTATGTCTTTAATTGGTAAACAAGTATTACCTTTCACAGCTCAAGCTTATCATAATGGTAAGTTCATCACTGTAACAGAAGAAGATTTCAAAGGTAAATGGAGTGTTGTTTGTTTCTATCCTGCAGACTTCACATTCGTATGCCCAACAGAATTAGAAGACCTACAAAATCATTATGAGCAACTAAAAGAATTAGGGGTAGAAGTATACTCTGTATCTACCGACACTCATTTCACTCACAAAGCATGGCATGATACCTCTAAAGCAATTAGTAAGATCCAATACGTTATGATTGGTGACCCCGCTCATATTATTTCTCGCAACTTTGATGTATTAGATGAAAATACAGGTCTTGCGAATCGTGGTACATTTATTATCGACCCAGATGGCGTAATTCAAACAGTTGAAATTAACGCTGATGGTATCGGTCGCGATGCAAGCATCTTAATTGATAAAATCAAAGCAGCGCAATATGTGCGCAATCATCCAAATGAAGTATGCCCAGCAAAATGGAAGGAAGGTAAAGAAACTCTACAACCTAGTTTGGATTTAGTAGGAAAGATTTAAGGTGATATTATCATGTTAGATCAAGAACTAAAAAACCAACTAGGCGAATACCTAAAACTTCTAGAAAATAATGTTGTAATTAAAGTTAGTGCAGCTAACGACGATGTATCTCAAGAAATGGTTTCATTGATAAATGAACTAGTAGCACTTTCTCCTAAAATCATCGTTAAGGAAGAGACCCTCCCAAGGACACCCAGTTTTAGCCTTAACCGCGAAGGTGAAGATACTGGTATCACCTTTGCGGGTGTTCCTATGGGACATGAATTTACTTCCTTAGTCTTAGCATTATTACAAGTTAGTGGTCGTCCACCTAAGATCGAGCAAGAGTTAATCAGTCGCATTAAAGCGATTGAAGGTGAATATCACTTTGAAACCTACGTAAGTCTATCCTGCCATATCTGCCCTGAGGTTGTGCAAGCATTAAATATCCTAAGCGTTCTAAATCCTCACATTACCCATACGATGATTGATGGGGCCGTCTACACAGAGGAAGTAGAAAAGAAGGGTATCATGGCAGTGCCAACGGTTTTCTTAAATGGTTCATTCTTCGAAAGTGGTCGCATGACCATCGAAGATATCATCAACCGTTTAGGTAGTAAACCTGATATCAATGCACTCAATGAAAAGGCACCTTTCGATGTCTTAGTTATCGGTGGTGGTCCTGCTGGTGTAAGTGCAGCCATTTATGCTGCTCGTAAAGGAATTAGAGTCGGAATCGTGGCTCAACGTTTTGGGGGTCAAATTCTCGATACTTTAGGAATTGAAAACTTTATTAGCGTTAAGTATACGGAAGGACCAAAATTAGCTGCTAATTTAGAAGAACATGCCAAAGAGTATGGCATCGATATCATGAAATCTTATCGCGTAGTAAATATAAATAAGAATGAACTATTTGAAGTTCAATTAGATAACGGGGCTACTTTAAAGAGTAAAACCGTCGTCATCGCTACAGGTGCTCGTTGGCGCAATTTAGGTGTACCTGGCGAAACAGAGTTTAAAACCAAAGGTGTGGCTTATTGCCCACATTGTGATGGTCCATTATTCAAAGGTAAAGATGTTGCGGTAATTGGCGGTGGAAACTCTGGTATTGAAGCAGCAATTGACCTTGCAGGTATTACTAGACATGTTACCGTGTTAGAATTCCTCCCCGAATTAAAAGCGGATAAGGTTCTTCAAGACCGCCTTTACAGTTTACCTAACGTAACTGTAATTAAGAATGCACAAACTAAAGAAATTACTGGCACAGATAAAGTAAATGGGATAACCTATATCGATCGTGCTACTGGCGAAGAACACCATATCGAATTACAAGGTGTCTTTGTGCAAATCGGTCTTGTACCTAACACAGAATGGTTAGGTGATACAGTAAACCGGAACCGATTTGGTGAAATTGAAATCAACAATCGTGGAGAAACCAGCGTACCAGGCCTCTTCGCTGCTGGTGATTGTACAACTAACCCATACAAGCAAATCATCATTTCAATGGGATCTGGCGCAACAGCCGCATTAAGTGCCTTTGATTATTTAATTAAAAATTACTAACATAAACTAACTAATGATAAATATTATTAACCATAAAAAAAAGAAAAGTCGATTGCAAATTAATTTCAATCGACTTTTTCTATTTCAGGTAAATAATATGGAATTTTACTACCAATTATGATTTGGTCTTCAGTTACTAGCGAATCATATACTATTATAGATACACCTTTATGATATGCCTTAATTAATGCTTTGGTAAACTCGCTATCCATTTCTTTATGAGGAGTAAACATCTTACACCCTTGCATCTGAACTAAGAAAAAAATAATACCTTTATATCCTAATTCTACTGCCTTTATTAACTCATATATATGTTTTGTTCCTCTAGTAGTAGGAGCATCGGGAAACATCGCTATATCCTCATGTTCTAAAGTTACCCCTTTAACTTCAATAAAACCTTTATTCTCGTTGGTTTCAAAATAAAGATCGAAACGTGAAGTGCCAAAAGGGACTTCTCTCTTAATAACTATAATATCCTCTAATTCTGAAATTTGGTTATTCTTAATAGCTTGATACACTACATCGTTAGGAACAAAGGAATCGATGTTTACTAACCGCTTATTTTTATATACAGCCACTAAAGAGTACTTTGTTTTCCTTGCTGGATTATTATTTATCTCTAATAATACCTTCGCATCAGGTATTAATAATTCTTTTAAACGTCCTGTATTTTTTATATGCACAAGTTCTAGTTGATTATTTACTATGACTTCTGCTAGGAAGCGATTTAACTTGCGCACAAAAGTACCTGATATAATGTCCTTGTATTTCATAGTTATCCGTCCATCTATTTTAACTTATTAATACACCACTAAATGGTACTATTATACAATTAGAAGTAAAGATTTTATGGAGATGGTTATTGTGTATTGTTTTAATTGTGGGGAAAGGCTTGATGAGGGTGTAACTAGATGCCCAAAATGTGGCACTTATGTATCATCTAATAACAAAGATTATAGTGTCATTCTCGGTGTTTTTGCGATTTTATTAGGCATATTATTAGCGCCGATTGCTTGGTTTTGTGGTTTTATTGGTTTAACTCATGCTTATAAATATAATAATACATTAGGAAAAATCATTAATTATATTGCCTTATTTATTGGCACCATGGTGTTTCTTTTTTATATCATCATTTTATCATCTACTGGTTCCTGTGCTTAAAAATCTTACTTATGATAAGTCTCATTATTAATAATTTTATAGGCTCGATAAATCTGTTCTAGTAAAATAATCCGCATTAATTGATGCGGAAAGGTCATTTTAGAAAATGATAGAAGTTCATTAGCCCTTTTATATACATTAGTGCCAAGTCCATTTGACCCACCAATGATAAAGACGATATCACTATTATAATAATTCATGTGGTTGGTAAAAAAGGTAGCGAACTCTTCGCTACTTTTTTGTTTTCCCTCAATCGCTAAAGCTACGACATAATCATTTTCGGCAATTTTACTTAAAATTCTTTTCCCTTCAAGTTCTTTAATTTGATTTAGTTCTGCTTCACTAAGTGTATCAGGAGCTTTTTCATCATTAACTTCGATGAATTCTAGTTTAACATAACCACTCAATCGTTTTAGATATTCATCTATTCCTGAGATTAGATATTTCTCTTTGATTTTACCAACGCAAATTATTTTTATTTTCATCTTAACACCAACCTAAATTATTGTCGGCTCGGTAATCATATATTGATGTGTCGCAATAAATCTTATCGACCGATAAAAATCAGATTGTGAGAAAATTTCCTCAACAGTTAAGTATAATAAATCTACATTATTAGCTTCTTCACTAATATGAGCTAAATATACAACTTTTGTATTTTTTCCTACTACTCGTAATAAAGTATTTAATGCGTCTTCGTTACACAAGTGACCTTTATCACCAATAATTCTTTGAATTAAGCTCCAAGGTCGTTTGGTCATCATTAACATTTCAATATTGTGATTTGTTTCAAAAATGTAAACATCAGCATTTTTAATACGTTCTTCATTTTCTTGGCTGACATAACCTGTGTCTGTCAAGTATACAATCTTTTTACCATTTTCTTTTATTATATATCCAAATGGTTCTTTAGCATCATGACTTATTGGTATAGGTATAATTGAAACTTCATTCAAAAATACTTCATCAAGTGGTTCAATAATATTATAGTGTTCATATGTTATGCCAATTTTTCTTTCAGAAACCAATGCTTTATATGTGCCATGACTTAAGGCTATATAAATGTTATGATGCTTAATAACTTTTTCTAATCCTAGCACATGATCAGTGTGTTCATGGGTGATGAAAATTGCGTCAATTTCATTAAGCGATACATTAACTTCTCTTAGTCGAGAGTTTAATAATCGATAAGAAATTCCTACATCTATTAATATCTTATTGTGTTCTGTTTCTATTAGGGTACAATTACCTTTACTACCACTTGCTAGAATCGTTATTTTCATGTTTGTCACATCCTTACATCATTTTATTGTATCATACTTCTTTAACATTTTAAAATAATTTGAAGAGAGAAAAACTTCCCTTAATTACTACCATTAAGGGAAGTTTTTACTAAGCTAAATTTACCCATAACCATTTTCTAATCTCTTCGTTTATATAAATATATATTACCCTTATTTGATTTAACCATAAAAGTTTATATATCACCTCTTAAATTGTAGCATTTTTATTAATTACTAGTTTATCTGAATATACTGAAAAATCTGGCATATTAATGTAATCACAATATGGTTTTTTAGAACATACGTTCTATTTAATATCTAAGCATAATTTGTGGTATGACAGAATTATCAAGGTTAGGTGCATCTATAATAACTTTAACAAGTATATTATTAATTAACTTATTTTTGACTACAGTGTACTAACTAATTATCTTACTTGCTTTTAATCTAGATAATCTCGTAACTAAAAACGAATAAAACCATATGGAAGTGAATAAGGGGTTGTATTTCTACTTCTAAGACTTTTTGTGATTACTGCATTATTCTTTTTTTGCATCACTATTAAGTGGTCTTGTTTTTTCTCATAATCATAAAGCATTATTATTGACCATAAGAATGCCCTAGCTTCTCTTTTTTTATAACGTTTATCGATCATTTCACTTTGACAAAGTAATTAGTAAAATCAATTAAAAAAATCCATAGAGTAAACCCTATGGATTTTTTTAATTAACGAATATATTCTAGTCCGCCCATGTAAGGACGTAATACTTTTGGTATTAGAATGCTACCATCCTCTTGTTGATAATTTTCCACTATTGCTGCCCAGGTTCTACCTACTGCTAATCCCGAACCATTTAATGTATGGACAAATTCAGGTTTCGCTTTTGGTGCTCGACGGAATCTAATATTAGCACGACGAGCTTGATAGTCTTCAAAGTTACTACAAGAAGAAATCTCTTTATAATCATTATAGGATGGTAACCATACTTCAATATCATAGGTTTTGGCTGAACTGAATCCAAGATCACCAGCACATAATTCAACGACACGATATGGTAATTCTAAGAGTTGAAGAATATGTTCAGCATCACGGGTAAGTTGTTCTAAGCAATCATAAGATTCTTCTGGTTTCGCAAATTTGACTAATTCAACTTTATTGAATTGATGTTGTCTGATTATTCCTCTTGTATCTCTACCTGCTGCTCCTGCTTCAGCACGGAAACATGGTGTATAAGCACAGAAGGAGATTGGTAAATCATCCCCATTAAGGATTTCGTTACGATAATAGTTTGTTACAGGTACTTCAGCGGTTGGAACTAAGAAGTAATTTTGGTTATTATATAGTTTAAATGCTTCTTCTTCAAATTTTGGTAATTGCCCTGTACCAGTCATGCTATCTCGGTTTACGATTACGGGTGGCAATTGTTCTTCATAACCATGAAGTTGAGTATGAACATCTAACATGAAGGTGATTAAGGCTCTTTCTAGTTTTGCTCCTAACTTTTTATAAATCGCAAAACGTGAACCAGTAATTTTACCAGCTCTTTCAAAATCGATTAAATCTAGGGTTTCTGCAAGATCCCAATGAGGTTTTGGTGTGAAGGTAAATTTAGTCGGTTCACCCCATCTTCTAATTTCTACATTATCCTCAGAAGATGTTCCACGTGGAACATTTTTATTAGGCAGATTAGGTGTATTTAACATAATTAATTTAATTTCTTCTTCTAAATCTCTTAACCTTTCATCCAGTGTTTTAATTCGATCATCATCGAGATCCATTTCTTCCAGTAATGGTGTTACATCTTTATTTTCTCTCTTATAAATCCCGATTTGTTTAGAAATCGCATTTTTTCTAGCTTTTAGTTCTTCCACCTCAACAATGATTTTTCGTCTTTCTTCATCTAATTTAAGGAAGTTATCTAAGTAACTAAAGTCACCATTACGTAAACTTAATCGTTCTTTTACTTCTGCAAAATTTTCTCTAACAAATTTTTGATCTAGCATATACATCTCTCCTTTACTTAAGATTTATTTTTTATATAAAAAAACAGAAATAAAAAACTCGTCCCTATTTTTAGGGACGAGTTTAACCCGCGTTGCCACCCTAGTTAGAGCCATCTAGACTCTCAACTCTTAAAGATAACGGTTTACCCGAAAATGCTTTTCACATTTTACTCCAAGGTGGATTCATAATATCATTATATCAGTTCACACCAACCACTGACTCTCTTAAATAATGAATATTACTACTAGTCCTTGTCAACGTTCAATATGAAGTTCAATGTTATTATATATATTATTACTCATTTTTATATTTGTCAACCATATTAATGAAAAACTCACCAATCTTTAAATCATCAGTAAGTTCAGGATGAAAACTTGTTGCTAGTTGGTATCCTTGTTTTACCGCAACAATCACATCTTTGTATGTACCTAACACTTCTACATTATCATTAGCAATTTCAATGTATGGTGCTCTAATAAATACACCTACGACTTCACCAATACCTTTTATATTAATTACATCTTCAAAACTAGCAACTTGTCGTCCAAATGCGTTGCGTTTTAAGCGTACATCTAATGTGCCTATATGAGTAGGATAACCAACATTTTCTTTAGCGAGTAGTACCATTCCTGCACAAGTACCAAATACTGGTTTTGTTGCACAATATTTTTTTAAACTATCCATGAATTGATAACGATCAATTAAGTAACGCATAGTGGTGCTTTCACCACCAGGTAAAACTAATCCATCGATTTCATCTAATTGATATGGTTCTTTAACAAGTATTGTTTCTACTCCTAATTTATTAAAATACTCCTGATGTTCACGGAATGAACCTTGTAGCGCTAGTATTCCTATCTTCATTTAACCACTCTTTTCTAATATTATTCCACTCCTATTTTAAACCATTAATCTAGTTTGTCAATTACTTAATATACTATATTGCTTAACAAGATTAAGGACAAGAATAGGATACATATACAGAGAAATAGAGAATATAAAAAAATGTTCCACGTGGAACATTTTTTTTGACACATTACTCAATTATTATGACAACTTTAACTATTTGCCTCTTTCACTCATCCGATCTTTAGTTTCTAATGTAGATAAATCTATACCACGCATTGGTTCACCTAAACCACGTGATAATTCGACTATTCTATCATAATCTTGATAATATGTTACAGCTTCAACAATAGCACGAGCATATTTTTCTGGATTTTGTGATTTAAAAATACCTGAACCGACAAAGACACCATCAGCTCCCAAATGCATCATTAGCGCTGCATCAGCAGGTGTCGCAACTCCACCAGCTGCAAAATTAACAACTGGTAATCTACCTAAGTTCTTTATTTCTAATAAAACGTGATAGGGAGCACCAAGTTCTTTTGCATATACCATTAATTCATCTTCTCGCATGCCAATAACTCTTTGAATTTGTGCTTGCATAAGTCGCATATGTCTTACAGCTTCGACAATGTTACCAGTACCTGGTTCACCTTTTGTTCTGATCATGGATGCTCCTTCACCAATTCGCCGACATGCTTCAGCTAAATCACGGGCGCCACATACAAAGGGGACAGTAAATTCCTTCTTGTTGATGTGGAATAAATCATCTGCAGGAGTTAATACTTCTGATTCATCAATGTAATCAACACCCATAGCTTCAAGAAGTCGCGCTTCGACAATGTGACCAATTCGGCATTTAGCCATAACAGGAATTGATACAGCATTCATTACTTCTTCAATAATCTTAGGATCTGCCATTCGAGCTACACCACCTGCAGCACGAATATCAGCAGGTACTCTTTCTAGTGCCATAACAGCTACAGCACCAGCTTGTTCAGCAATCTTCGCTTGTTCAGCATTGACAACGTCCATAATGACGCCGCCTTTTTGCATTTCAGCCATACCACGTTTTACTCTTTCAGTTCCGGTACTTTTCATTGTATTACCTCCTCATTTTCTTCATTATATTCACAATCGCCATTATAACAAGGTACAATCGCTACACTTGCAACTAATTGATCATCTTTTAAATTAATTAATTTAACACCTAGAGTAGCACGACCTGTGATCGAAATTTGGGAGATGGGCATTCTAATAATCATGCCTTTATTAGTTACAACTAGTAAATCAGATTCTTCTAATGGTACGGTCCTAACAGAAACTAAACGCCCATTCTTTTCGGTAATATTTATCGTTTTTACCCCTTTACCACCACGATTTGTTAGACGATAATGATTAACAGGGGTTAATTTACCATAGCCAAATTCTGATACCGATAAAATCAATTGTTCTTCACTTTCTACTACATCCATACCAACTACAGATTCATTTTCGTCTAAGTTGATACCGATAACACCAGTGGCTGTTCTTCCCATCGCTCTTACATCATTTTCGTTAAAGCGTACTAACTTACCATTAGATGAACCAATAATAATCTCCTTATTTCCATCTGTTAATCGAACATTTAATAATTCGTCATTCTCATTTATATTGATAGCTTTAATACCAGTGCTACGAATATTGACAAACTGATCAAGTTGAGTACGTTTAATTAACCCATTTTTTGTCGCAAAAACTAAAAACTTATGCGGATCAAATTCTTTGATCGCAATAATACTGTTTAACTTTTCACCATCTTCAAAATTCAACAAGTTAACAATTGGCATTCCTTTGGCATGGCGACCATACTCAGGGAATGAGAAACCTCTTAAGAGATATACCTTGCCAAAATTACTAAATACTAAGATGCGGTCATGGGTTGAAGTATAAATCATGTGTTCAACATAATCATCATCATATGTTGACATTCCTTTGATTCCTACACCGCCTCTGTTCTGTGTTTTATATGTATCCACAGATGTCCGTTTCACATAACCACGGCTTGTTACAGTAATGATAATATCTTGTTCAGGGATAAGGTCTTCATCTTCAATATCATATTCTTCAGAATCAACGATATCAGTCCGTCTTGCATCACCAAATTTATCTTTAATTTCTAACAACTCGTTCTTAATAATTTCTACTACTTTATTGACATCACCAAGAATCGTTCTAAATTCGGCAATTTGCTTTAATAAATCTTGATATTCACTTTCAATCTTATCTTTTTCAAGACCAGTTAACCTCTTTAAGCGCATATCAACAATCGCTCTCGCTTGTATTTCTGTTAACTTAAATTCACCTATTAAATTATTAACAGCATCATCTTCATCAACCGATGCTTTAATTACATCGATAATTCGATCAATATTATTTAGTGCAATCCGATAACCTTCAAGAATATGAGCACGTTGTTCAGCCTTTTCAAGATCATACTTTGTTCTTCTCGTAACAATTACTTTTTGATGATTTAAGTAGTGGAATAAAGTCTGCTTTAGATTTAAGACCTTAGGTTGGTTATCAACTAACGCTAACATATTAACACTAAAAGTGGTTTGTAAGGAGGTATGCTTAAATAAATTATTCATGAGTACTTCAGGATTAACATCCTTACGTAATTCAATGACAATTCTAATTCCTTCACGGTTACTTTCATCACGTAAATCAGTGATACCATCAATGCGCTTTTCCTTTGCTAGTTCAGCAATCCTTTCAATCAAGCGTGATTTATTAACTTGATAAGGAATTTCCGTTACAACAATAGCTCGTTTTTGTCCGTGTTCTTCAATTGTATACTTCGCTCTAACAATTATTGAACCACGACCAAACTCATAAGCACGTCGAATACCATTACGTCCTAAGATTACTCCACCTGTAGGAAAATCTGGTCCTTTAATATAGTCCATCAATTCTGCGACTGATATTTCGGGATCATTAGCCAGTGCTAATAATGCATTAATGACTTCATTAAGGTTATGTGGTGGAATATTTGTAGCCATCCCTACCGCAATACCAGTAGAACCATTAACCAATAAATTGGGGAAACGTGAGGGAAGAACTACAGGTTCTTTTTCACTACCATCGTAGTTATCACGGAAATCAATGGTGTCTTTATTGATGTCCCTTAATAACTCCATCGCAATTTTCGCCATGCGTGCTTCCGTATAACGCATCGCAGCGGGACTATCACCATCAATTGAACCGAAATTACCATGACCATCAACCAGTGTATACCGATAATTAAAATCTTGGGCCATGCGTACCATGGTATCATAAATTGCAGCATCACCATGAGGATGGTATTTCCCCATGACTTCCCCAACAATACGTGCTGATTTCTTATGAGGTTTATCATATGTATTACCTAATTGTTGCATCCCGTATAAAATACGTCGATGAACTGGTTTTAAACCATCTCGAACATCTGGTAAAGCCCGCGAAACGATTACACTCATTGCATAGTCAAGGAACGATGTTTTCATTTCACGGCTGATGTTTACCGTTTTTATTTTTTCCGAAACAACATTGTTTACTTGATCCATTGTTATCACTCCTTTACATTGTCCAAAATCTCAATTTCAAAAGACTATATATCAAGATTTTGAACATAGCGGGCATTTTGTTGAATAAATTCCCGTCTTGGTTCAACATCATCACCCATGAGACGGTCGAACACTTGTTCTGCCTCATAAGCGTCTTCGATACTAACCTTTATTAAAGTTCTGGTTTCAGGATTCATTGTTGTTTCCCAGAGTTGCTCTGGATTCATTTCCCCTAACCCTTTATATCTTTGAATGGTAGGTTTAGGGTTATCAGGGAACTCGCTTAAGATCTTTTCTAATTCCGCATCAGAATAAGCATAAGCTATTTTTTTACCTTGGCTTATTTTAAATAAAGGTGGTTGAGCAATGTATATATAACCATGTTCAATTAAGCCACGCATATATCTAAAGAAGAAAGTCAAAAGTAAGGTCCGAATATGAGCACCGTCAACGTCAGCATCAGTCATAATGATAATTTTATGATAGCGTGCAGTTTCAATATTAAACATGTTGCCAACATTAGTTCCAATTGCTTGTATCATGGAAACAATTTCTCTGTTACTTAAAATTTTATTCATGTGCGCCTTTTCTACATTTAATACCTTACCTCTTAACGGTAGTATTGCTTGGAATTCACTATCTCGACCTTGTTTAGCACTACCGCCAGCTGAATCCCCCTCAACAATATATAATTCAGATACAACGGGATCTTTCGAGCGGCAATCAGCTAATTTTGACGCAAAACCTAACGAATCTAAAGGTGATTTTCTTCTAGTTAATTCTCGAGCCTTCCGTGCTGCTTCCCGAGCATTTAAGGCATTGATTGCTTTATCTATAATAGTCTTTGTATCAGTTGGATGATCAATAAAGTATTTTTCTAAACCTTCAGAAAAGATAGTATCAGTAATCTTTCTTACCTCAGGATTTCCTAATTTAGCTTTTGTTTGCCCTTCAAACTGTGGATTAGTATGACGACAGGAAATGATAGCTGTTAATCCTTCTCTTACATCATCCGCGGTTAATGATTCGTCTTTTTTAAATAATCCTTTATCTTTCGCAAATTGATTAAGTGTTCTTGTTAAGGCTTGTTTGAATCCCATTTCATGGGTTCCGCCACTAGGATTAAAAATGTTATTAGTAAAGGCATAAATTCTGGTATTATAATCGTTACAATACTGTAACGCGATTTCTATTTCAATTATGTCTTTTCCGTTTTCTTTTTGGCCTTGCACATAAATCACATCTTGGTGGAGGGTTTCTTTACCTTTATTTATATGTTGAACATACTCGATAATACCACCATTATACAGGAATGTTTCTTTGCGATGTTCATCACGAAAATCTTCCAAAGTTATTTTTAGACCTTTATTTAAGAAAGCTAATTGACGTACATGATCACGAATCGTAATATAATCAAAAATAGTTGTTTCGGTAAAAATCTCTTTATCAGGCTTGAAAGTAATTGTGGTACCCCGTTCTTTAGTTTCACCTATTACCTTGAGTGGTGCTTTAGGAACACCACGTTCATAATACTGTTCGTAAATCTTACCATCTAAATAAATATTAACTTTCAAAAATTCAGATAAGGCATTTACGACACTTGAGCCAACACCGTGGAGACCACCAGATACTTTATAACTACCATTACCAAACTTACCGCCTGCATGGAGAACGGTTAAAATTGTCTCAACTGCGGGTTTCTTAGTAATTGGGTGAACATCAACAGGAATACCCCGACCATTATCTTTGATTGAAATTACATTATCTTCTAAAATCTTAATTTCAATATGGTCACAATAACCTGCTAAAGCCTCATCAACCGAGTTATCAACAATTTCCCATACTAAATGATGTAAGCCACTTTCACCCGTTGAACCAATATACATCCCAGGTCGCATACGTACTGCTTCTAATCCTTCAAGTACTTGAATATTTTCCGCAGTATAACTGTTATTTATCTTCTCCATAATGATCACCTTCTCTTTCATATACTTTCGCATCTTTAATATAAAAGATATCTGCCTTTTTGAGTAAGTCTTCCTTAATTCCAGAAATATTTGTGGTCGTAACGAAAGTTTGAACTTTATCTTTAATACAGTCTAATAACTGGGTTTGTCTTTGGTCATCGAGTTCTGATAGAACATCATCTAGTAAAACAATGGGATAATAGGAGGTCTCTTCTTTAATAAAATCAATTAGCGATAATTTAACCGCTAAAGCTACCGTGCGTTGTTGTCCTTGAGAACCGTATAGTGAGGCATCAACATTATTTATATAAAACTTAATATCATCACGTTGAATACCAATTTGGGTTGTCGCTTTATGAAAATCAGTTTGATAATACTCTTTATATAAGTTTAGGATATTATCAAAAGAAATGTCCTGTTGTTGATAATTAGATTGGTATTTAATATCTAACTCTTCTGTGAAGTTAGAAATGTGATTATGAAGTTTTTTCGCATAGATATTTAACTTTTCAATAAAAGTAGCTCTTTTTTTTGTAATGCTTGCACCTAATTTTGCCAACTGTTCAGTTATAACATCTAAATAATGATAATCAATCTTTTTAGTTTGTTGAGCTAATTTAAGAAACTCATTTCTTTCACGTAAAATTTTATTATATTGGTTTAATTCATGAATATAGATCGGAGATGTCTGCCCAATTTCAACATCAATAAATTTTCTGCGATAATTTGGATCACCTTTTACAATATTTAAATCTTCTGGGGCAAACATAACGACATTAAAGACGCCGATATATTCACTTATTCGGCGTTTTTCTACATCATTTATAAAAACTTTCTTTCCTTGTGGTGAAATGATGATTTCTAGTCTTATCACTGAATCATCTTTAAGCAATTCCGCACCTACGCGGGAAAACTTTTCCGTGAATGTGATTAACTCTTTATCTTTATATGTTTTATGTGACTTTGAAATCGCTAATAGATAAATGCTTTCTAACAAATTGGTCTTTCCCTGGGCATTATTACCAATAAAAATATTAATCTTTTTGTTAAAACTAATATCTAATTCTTGATAATTACGAAAACTATGAAGTTTTAATCTTTTTATTTCCATAACTCATATCAAGAAATAATCGTGAAAGTACCAACCGATTCAATGTTGATAACATCCCCAGGATACAGTTTTCTTCCCCGTCGTACCTCACGAACACCATTAACCGTTACCTTATTTTCTATTAAAAAGCCTTTTGCTTGACCACCAGTATCAACGATATTTTCGCGTTTTAACAATTGCCCTAATGTTATGTACGGTGTAGTTATAAAAACGTTACTGTTCATCTAAAATCACCTTTTAAATCGATGTTAACCTTATAAATTATACCATATTTTAGGATGATTTAGTAGTGATTTGAAGTAAATAAATAAGAAAAAGCACAACCGTATAATTGTGCTTTTCCCTTATAATATCCCCCTCTATATCAACCTATTTATTCAATGCGAACTGGTAGAATTAACTGAATAATGGAATCATCTTCAGTTTGAATTACAAATGGTCTGACTTCACCAGTAAACTTAATTGTTACTTGTTCATCATTTAAAATCTTCAATGCATCTAATAAATATTTGGAGTTAAAACCTATTCTTATTAACGATCCTTCTTGTTTTACAGGCTGTACTTCTTCAACAACTTTACCAATTTCTGGTGAATCTAAAGAAATAATTGTTTTTTCTTCATAAATATCAAATTTTATAATGTTTGTTGCACCTTCACGAGAGAGTAAGCTTACCCGGTCAACGATATCAATAAGTTCTAAGCGATTATAAGTTTGGGTTAAACCAAATTCTTTAGGAATCAATCTTGATGTTTCAGGATAGGTACCATCAAGAAGACGTGATTGGAAAGTGATGTAACCCACGGTGAAGGAGATAAGATTATTAGTGATGTGGATTTGGACTAGCCCCTTAGCTGTGTCTAAAATCTTTTCTAATTCAAGTAAACTTTTACCAGGAACGACAATATTGATGTCTGGTAGATCATATTCAAAAGAAACTGTTTTTTGTGATAAGCGATAACTATCTGTTGCGACACATGTTAATACATTATTTTGAATTTTCAAATTAACTCCTGTTAAAATTGGCCGACTTTCGGTTGTAGATACAGAAATAACAGTTTGATGAATGATTTCTTGAAGTTTCTCACTAGCAATCTCTAAAGGTGTGTTTGTTGTTACTAGATTGATGTTAGGATATTCGCGTACGTCTAAACAATTAAGTGCAAAGTTAACATTCTTGAAATTTATATGAACAATTTTTTCATCGAACATCGTTAATTCGACAAATTTGTCGTTAGCTTTTCTTAATACTTCAAGTAGTAACTTACCTGGTACAGCGGCACTACCTACTTCATCAATATCAATGATTTCTTTATTATCTTGAATAGCAGGAATAAATTGCTTAATTGTGATGTTGGAGTCGCTCGCGGTAAGTTCTATTCCTTCGTTTGTGACATCTAATTTGATAGATTTAAGAATTGGCATTGGCGTTTTTGTCGATAAAGCTCTATTTACATTATTAACTGCTTCGATAAAGGTATCGTTTAATATTCTAAATTTCATCTCTATAC
>JAAYWZ010000044.1 GCA_012516175.1 Bacilli bacterium | reverse complement strand
TTTCTCACCATTTCCGCTATTTTTATTAGTTTTGGTAGATAATTATCGTAGAACGTTTTAATTGCTTCACAATAGTAATATTTATTGTTAACCCGATATCTTTTACATCCATTTCTACATAAACGCAAATAAGGACATTGTTTACACTTCTCAGGTAAATCAATACTATCTTCAATAAAACCTTTTAGAAGAGGGGCTTCATTTAGTTCGGTAAAACTATTTTCATTAATGTTTCCTAAACGATACTCGTCTAAACAATAGAAATCGCAAGGGTAGACATCGCCATTAGCCTCAATAACCCGTTGATTTTGACACTTACCGAGATAAAAACAAGGAAGCACCTGTAAGTTACCTAAAAGGTTTTGAATGATACTATCGAATAATCTAATCGATATATACTTACCATTCATAAGATCATGATACCAAAGTGTGAACAAGTCCTTTAGGAATTTATAGTAATCCTTATTATTTAAGGAATAGCGTTCTTTACCAGTTTGATATGGGTTTTTATCCATCGCTTCAATGAACTGCAAATAAGTAAAACCTTGTTCCTTATAAAAACGATAGATTTCCTCAATATTACGTGCTACATGTTTCGTAAGCACAGTTAATATGTTAAACTCAACATCATGTTTTTTTAATATCTCAATCGCTTTTATAACTTGGAAAAAAGTGGGATGTTTTTGATAATCATAACGATATAGATTATGAACATGACTAGTTCCATCAAGTGATATACCTACTAAAACATTATGTTTCTTAAATAACTTCGCAAACTCCTCTGTTATAAGTAAACCATTAGTTTGAACAGAAACATTTGTAGTAATTTTCTTAACATTGTATTTATCTATATAGTCAAAAAAGTCTTGATAAAAGTCGTATCCCACAAGGAGGGGTTCACCGCCTTGAAAAGAAAAGGTAACAACATATTCTGTTTCTTCATAGGCTTTTTTCACTATGTTTTCTAATGTTTCCCGTGTCATATGGCTAAAACTTGCTGTTTTACGATGTTTCATAATGTCTTTATAGAAACAGTATTCACAGTCGATATTACATAATCCACTAGCTGGTTTTATCAACATATCAAGGACTAACATCTTATCAAACTCCATCCCACTATTCCACTATTATACATTTAAAATTATTTACTAAAGTTTAGTCTTTCGGCAAAGTTCAAATCAATCGCATATTTTTGGTCATTAGTAGTAAGTTCCACTAAATCTTGTTCACTACGAGCTTTTTCAGGCATGTTTATGACATAGGGTGAGATTGAAAAGTTGTAAATTTTGTTTTCCACTTCATCAAATTCTAATAATCGCATATAACCATTACCACCACGATAATAACCTTGGTAGTCTACTACCATCATAATTACGTCATTTCCAGCGGAATTCTTTCGTGTCATGTAACCACTACCAGTATGGTGACCATTAATAGTTAAGAAGATTTGATTATGGTTTTTAATAACATTATCCCAAATATACTCACATTCAGCACCATCGATAACAGCACGCCCGGTATTACTTACTGGTTTTACTAAGTTATGCGTTACTAAAATGGTTGGCAAGTTTTTGTTTTCTTCTAATACTTGATTAGCCCATTGGATGGTTCCTTCTGATGGTGCATAGTCAAGGAAGAGTACCATATATTTACGACCATTTCCTTCAAAGTAATAGTAAGAATTCCACCCATTTTCAGAATGACCACCATATTGTTCAGGTACTTTTGAAGTACGGGCTGGTGAGAAGAATTTGAGATAGTATTCATCTTCACTTCTTTGATCATCACGATACTTGTAATATTCACCCATGTTACCATTTACATCATGGTTGCCCGCTGTTACACCATAAGCAATCCCTGCATCATCTAAGACTTTCATTGCTTTATCAGCAAATTCAAATTGTGGTTTACTATAAGCATGTCTAACTAAATCCCCAACATGAGCTACAAATTTCATATTGTATTCATCATAGTAATTGGCTATCCAGTTAGTTTGGCTAAAGAAGATTTCTGCTTGGCGATATGTTTCCGTATAATATTGGGTGTCAGGAATAACCGCAAGCACATAGGTACATTTCTTCATCTTGAACTCTGGATGAGTACCATCTTCTTCACAAACTTCGACAACAGGTTCTGTCGTTGTGCTTTGCGTAGTACTCTCTGCAGTGGTTGTTTGAGTAGTTGTTTTTTCTTTGGTATCATTAGATATTTTACAACTTGTCACCACAATTAACAATAGCAGTACAATAATCAAATAAAACTTTTTAAATTTCATAACGAACTCCTTCCCTGTAATTAATTAAAGCGAGCCTTAATGCTTTCTAATATTTCTAAACATTGAATGCTTTCATCAGTAGTAATTACTGCAGGTGGTGTATTATTTTTTACACATTGGATGAAATAGCGGATTTCATTTTCATATCCACCTTTAGCGAATAACCCGAGTTTTTCTAATAACTCCGCAACAATCATTATTTCTTTGCCTTCTTTACCTTTTTCATAGACATAGAGTTTACCTTGCTTATATTCGACAATTCCACCTTCAAAGACTACTCGGAAAGCCATTTGGAAAGGATATAAGCAATCATACCAACTAGCTTCAGCAGTAACGAAGAAGTCATTGTATTGATATAAATTATGCCAATAACAGATGTTTTCGCCTTCATCAACCCTTAATGGTGTAATACTTTTTGGTGTACCAAAAAGTTTAAAAATAAAATCAGCATCATGTACATGTAAATCAAAGAGCACCCGGCCACTCATCTTCTCATCCTGCATCCAGTTATTCCAACTCCACGCAGGTTTTAAACCAATACGGGAAAAATGGGCATGATAGACTTTACCTAAAGTTCCTTCCTTGAGAATTCTTTCTAGATAACGATACTCTGGCCAAAAGCGTATTACATGGGCAGTCATATAATAAACTTGCTTGGTTTCACTTACCTTTTTCATCTCTAGGGCATCTTGACTACTTAAAGCCATAGGCTTTTCACATAGGACATGGCAGCCCATTTTCATTGCCTTTATAGCAAGCTCTTTATGTAAATAGCTAGGTGTACAGATATCAACGATATCGACTTTTTCGTTTGTTAGCATCTCATCAATATCAGTATAAACATGAATGGCTGATTCCTTAGCTTTCTCCTCAGCCTTTTCTCTTCTGATATCGACTAATGCAACTATTTCAACATCAGGAAGTTTCTTATAAACTTCAAAGTGTACACTACCCATACCACCACAACCTACAATTGCGACACGTACCATAACCAATACCACCTATTCTAGCATCACAAAATTAAAGTTTACGCTAATTTTATCAACTAGTTTATTTAACGTAAAATCTATTACTCTTACCCGATGTTCAACTAAACCATGATCGATAAAGTATTCTGTACTTATACTAGGGGTAAAGAGCTCTTTATTATAGTCAATACGTAGTTTTCCTTTTTCGCCATAGACAATGACTGTATTATCTTCTAAGATTTCTGCTTCATATATAGAGACAAACCGTTCAATAATCTTACCTGGTTCGGTAAGCTCATAATCATCTCTTAGTGTCAGTAAGGTAATATCATTATTGAATCTAAAGGTGCGTTGTAGTTTTGTTAAGATTGGTAAATCATAAGTTTTACTTATGTCCATACCAACTTCAACATAATCTTCAGTTTCTAATGAGTAAAAATCACAAGCCCGATATTGGGCACCAACTTTTTGAAGAGCACCATTCACAATCGGAATATTATGGGCTAAAGACCCACACGGGAAAGTTTCATAACGTTTAGCCCCAAAATAAGCTTTAGTGTACTCACCGCTACCCAAATCATTAAGTAAGCTTTCTCCTTCAATATTCAAGATAAAGGAACTAATATCATTATGATTGTGGGGTTCCCAATTATGGCCACCTTTAACCGCAAATGCCACTCTTTTACCATTAACAAGTTTCTTACTAATGACAATTTGACTTTGGTTTAATAAATAGTTAGCTGTCATGAAGGGTTGTTCTTCTAAACTAGGGTTTGTCCAAAGAAAATCTCTAATTAAATTACACCAGCGATAGCAACCATCATCCATAATACCGATTTGATATTTGGCACTTAACACTTCAATTCCTTCATAATTTTGTGCGAGGAAATGCGTTAAGCCAATTTGATGGGTGCCAAACAGGATTGTATCAGAGAAACTGACAACCGCATTATCAACTAAAAAGCATTTTTGTAGGTAACTTGCGACATTTTGCAGTTTAGCTTGGTGATGTAAGATATCAATCTTATTATTAGTTCTATGTCTTAATAGCTCCGCAAAACATACATAGAAGCCAAAGCCAAAGAACCAATAGACTAAACCTTCTTTACATGCTCCATCAGTTTCAAAACCTTCTAAATAACTTTCCATCGTACCTAATACTTTTAAGATAATTGGTGTTAAGGTTTCATTGTCTTTAATTTGATATATGGCTGCTGCCCCAATTGAGCCAGCACAAACTGCACCCCAGTTACTATCAACGGCTTCCCAACCATTTAGTTTACGGAATTCCATGAAGGGATTTAATACACGACGAAATACTTCTTCACGTACTCTTGCGACAACATCCTTAGAAAGTTTATGTTCTAAGAGATAACAGATTTCTGATAAACTAAAGGCTGTTTCACAGTTGATTAAATCTAGTTCGGTTGTCGGTGAATAATTATCCTTCTTTACTAAACTATGAATATGGGGCGGAAGTGCCCAAGTATACTCATTACAAATCTCAAAGATAATATCTTCTAACTCTCTGATATCAACTTCGTTATCTTCGAGTAAACACATAATCGCAAAGACTTCCATCCGTAGTCTACGCTTAAAGAAAACCTTATTGTATTCTTTACGACTACCGGTTTGTGAATAGATACGATAGATTGAAAAATTAATAGTCTCAATTGGTTCTTTAAGGAATTGTTCCCGCAGATACTTAATTTCAGCTAATTTGCTTTGATAAAAAGGATGTGTCTTAATTAGATTAATTCTGTCCTCCCGCTTATCAAGAAATAATAAATCTTGGTTATTATAATTTCTTAAAGCATCATAAATGCGTTTATAATTCCACATAATTAACCTCTCACTCTTCAATTACAGGATATGGTTTAGGATTAACCGCATCTCTAATTCGATAATAAACTACTTTCTTAAATACTTCTAATACACCATCTTTTTCAACACCGTGGAAAGTAACTGCCCCCATTGCTGAAATACCATTATAGGTTTGATTATACCCGCGCCGTTGTTTATAATCCTTGAAGTTCCAGAAGGCGTACCCAACGACATAATCACTCTGCGAAATTACTTGATTATAATTTAATTGGAAAAGATTAGCTTGCCAATGCTCACCACCAGATTGGGTACCTGAGCGACCATAGATACTCCAAGAACCATTTTCCGTAATAATGACTGGTTTACCAGGGAAGCGTTGTTTATACACTTGTAAAGCACTAACTAGATCAGTTTCTGGATTAAAATAACCATAGTATTCGTTCCAACCTAAAATATCTAAGAAGCTATTCGCAGGGTCATTGACACCTACATTGCCATGGCTAGCAACAGTTATCGGACGCTTTTGTACATCGATGGCCTTTACAACATCATACATCTCTTTTACCCATTGTGTATAGAAACCACCTGTAGAACTTTCATTTTGTAAGCACCAAATGATTACTGCTGGATGATTGATTTGATTCCAAGCCATCATTGCTGCCATCGCTTTCGACAATTTATATTCTTGATATTGAACTCTAATCGCATCAATACCCATCCACATGTTATCGGTATCATCCATCATGAGGATACCCATGCGATTAGCAACCTCATAAGCGTAATAATGTCTGTTATATACGGCATTACGGACAAAGTTGATGTTCATACCCTTCATTAATTCAAACTCATAATCATACTCAGCCTTAGTCATACTTCTTCCTGAGATGCCGGTTTCTTCATGCCAATTTGTCCCTTTTAGGAAGATGCTATGACCATTCAAATATATTTGGGAATTCTCAACTTTAATTTCCCGCATTCCATAAGTAGCACTTAAATTATCAGTGTTAATATTAGTATCTGTAGTGTATAAACTTACTTTAGCTTTATAAAGATTGGGGGTCTCTGTACTCCATTCTTTGGCAGAAGGGATCGCAATTGTCTTTTTAATAACCCTAACTTGATTAGGTTCAATGGTTATAGTGTCCTGAATTACTGCTCCACCAGTTCCTTCACCAGGATTAAAAACTACTTTTCTTGTCACAGTCTCATTAGAATTATTAAAAATCACCGCATATAAATCTAGACTATTATATTTAGCATAAGCAATAACTTTACTTACGGTAACTCTATCTGTTATTTCTAAATAAACATCGCGGGTAATTCCTGCATATGGCCAATAATCAACAGGTCCTTGCACTACTGCACGATTATCGTATACAGGCTCTAAAGCGTCACCTAATGCACTATAGTCTTTATAATCAGGGCGACGATATACACGTACCGCGATGGTGTTTTCTCCTTTTTTCAAATAACGACTAATATCAAGGGAAAAGTAAGTATGACCACCTTCATGTGCTGCAACATAAGTACCATTGATATAAATCCAGGTACGATAATTTACTCCTAAGAAATTTAACTTCACATAATTATCAAGCCACTCTTTATCGATGTTAAAGGTGCTACGATACCAAGCGTAACCATCGACAAAAGGTGTACCTTCACCAAATGGACCATACATGTACATGAAGCGATTTACTTCGTATAAATCCCAACTTGATGGTACATTTACTGTTTGCCAAGTTGAATCGTTATAGAAGGGACTGTACCATTGTTCTTGGACTCCCTTGTTTTCTTGATCAAAAGTAAAACGCCATTCGCCATTTAACGAGATGTTAATGCGTTTTTCTTCTTCTTTATCATAATTTTCAAATGATGGTACTACTTGACCATATTGATAAACTACATTAACTCCGTCGATATTCTTAATCTCTGTGCGCATTGGTTCTTTGTCAAAATAGTCTTTTGTCGCATTGGGATGACTAATGACGTATTCAAAATCGTCGTCTTCTTCAGTTGTTGTAGTTTGATTCGTCGTTGTCGTATTTATGTTAGTTGTTGTTGTACTACTTTCACTTTTACGAAAACAGCTTACTAACATAACTAACGATAACAATGTTAGGATGATTAAGAACCTTCTTTTCATAGGCATTCTCCTTAAAAAATTGCTGTTTAACTAAATTAAGATATAGTAATTGTACTGATTATAGGAGATACTAAAGTATGGAAATATCTTATTAATAAATTTTTAATAATGTGTAGAGGAAAAATAAGCATATTATTAAATTTCTAATTAAGAGTTAGAACAGCATAATTTTAATAGATTTGAAAATTGTCACCTAAGCAAGCTTAGGTGACAATTTCCATTGAAAAGTGTATCTGCTTATTCTTGTGGCTCAACTACTTCGATTTCAACTATAAGTTCAGTTTCATTACCAGCAAAGTCAGTTACTGATAAGATGAGATCATATACACCAGGTTGTGATACGTCTACACCAGAAACATCAACTTTGAGGTAACTAATTAAGTCAAATTGACCTTCGAGGATTGTACCATCTGCTAAAGCATATTTATCGTATACACTTACATAAGTAGAAATGTTTATGGATGCTAAGTTAGTATTAACTGTAATTTGAATAGGTTTAGTAGGATCTTTTAATTCAATTACAGGTGCAACTTCTTCATCTGGATCATAAATGTTGACACTGAACTCAGCTTCTGCCGTGTTACCATGTTTATCAGCTAATGTTACCTTGAACTTACCTGTTCCAGGTTTTGTAGCATCAATATTAGCAAAGTTAAATGTTGCATCTGCGATTGTTAATTCTCTGTCATCACCAATGTCATATGCTTCGAGATAGTTAGCCCAGTTGACTTCTTCGAAGTCAGTATTCAATGCAAAGTTGAGTTTTGCATTAGGCAATAATTTAATAACTGGTTTCATATTATCGTGGATTTCATCACTATCGATAATTTCACGTAAGGAAGCAACTTTAGCTTCATATTCAGCATATTTAGCTTGGAAGTATGTTCGTGCATCTGTTGTAGGGGTCTTGACTAAGTTATTAATATCTGTATAGAAGAATGGTTGAGCTAAGATACCTAACATTTGTCCTGCATCGAATGTGCTATGAGCTGCTAGATAATCTTGATAAGATTTCTTGAGTGACTCACCATATTTTTCATGTGATGTTGGGAATAATTGAGCTGCTGTTTCATTCGCTTTAGCATTAAAGTAATCAGTTGTTGATTCATAGTCACCTAAGTTTTTATATGTTTCAACAGTATACATAATGTAAGCTCTAATTGCTAATTCAGCTCTTTCTTTTGATACACCCTTAGGAATACCAAGTACGTTACCACCAGTTACTGGTAAGTGATATGGATATTGTTCTGGGTTTTCTTTAGCACTTGGTCCAATTGGGAATGGTACCATACCCATGAGTTCACCACGACCTGTTAAGTTAGCTAATGCTGTTTGTTGATACCAGTTAGGCATAGAAGTAAAGACTGTTTCACCACGAGCAAAGTCATAACCGTTCCATAACCATCCAGGTTCTTCGCCACTATACCATGTGAATAGTAATTCTTCACGTTTTAATTCTTGGAAGAATTCAACTGCTTCGATAAAGTTATCGTCTAAGATACCGATAGAGCCATCTGGTTTTAATAAGAAACCACCGTTAGCACTAATCATGCTGTAGGCACCGAAACGATAATCTTCTTCATAAGCATGAATTACATAGTTACGGTTTGGACTAGTTATACCACGGTCAGTATAACATTGCTTTAATTTTGATAAGTAATCTTTAAATGTTGCCCAAGTCCAATTACCTTCTTCCCATAATTGTGATGGAAGAATTGCATCGCCATCTTCGTCAGTAGGAATTAATTCGCAACCTTGAATTAAGGTGATGTTATAGAATAATGGCCAATATGGGAATCCTTCTGGACCAGTGTGGGTAAAGCCAAGGGTCTTGCCATAAATATCAGCAACACCAAGCATCCATTCTTCGCCATCAAATAAATGACGGAATTCTGTTAAGTCTTGAAGAACGTTTTGAGCGAAGACAGTACCTTGAGAACCATCCCACATTTGCACGATATCGCCAATTGGGTCATTAGCTAGAACAGATTGTAAGATTACTTCACGAACATCGCCAGGATATTGAGTGAATTCAATCTTAACATTGAGTTCTTGTAAGACTGTATCTAATGCCTGTAATTTAGCTTGACGAATCGCTGGAGCCATGTGCGCATCATTGTATTCACCAGTAGTAGGATCCTTATAAGTTGGATCTGTACTAGATTGCGCATGGTTTGCGAATACGATTACAGTTGGTTCACTTGGTTTTGGTTGTGTAGTAGTTTGTTGAGTTGTTGTAGTACCAGATTGAGTAGTTGTAGTACCAGATTGAGTTGTAGTTGTTGATTGTGGATCAGTAGTTGAAGATTGATTCTTCTTGAAGCAACCGCTGAGCATTAACGCAACAACGACAACTAATAAAACAAAAATCTTCTTTTTCATTTAAAATATCCCTCCTGAATTAATATTTTTGTTTTATTTATGAACTCAGAAACACGGAGTGTTTCCAAAGATTCACCTATGTTAGATTGAGCCTTAACCAACTATACCTGAACGTTCAAAGTTTTCGACGAATCGTCTCTGAATGATAAAGTATAATATTAGCAGTGGAATTAGATAAATAATCAGAGCTGCTTGCTTAACTGCATCAAAGGTAAAGACGCTCCAGGTTTCAACTCCGAAATAACGCCATGCAATCGTTCTTACGAAGTTCATCTGCTCGTTATTGTTCGCAAAGCGATCAAGTAAGATGATACTGAGGTATGGTCCCTTCGGATGGAAATAGCGAGTATAATAGGTATCACCATAGTTCCATACAAAGGAGAAGACCATAACCGTCATCATCGCTGGTACAGAGTTTGGTAACATAACCTTGAAATAAGTCTTGTAGAAGCCACAACCATCGATTAAGGCTGCTTCTTCTAACTCATTTGGTATTCCTAAGAAGAATTGTCGGAAGATAAAGATAAATAAACTTTGTTTCATCCCGAATCCTAGGAAAGCTAAGATGTATAGAGTAATTGGTCTATTAATTAAGTCTAGGTCATCACCTGTAAATAAGCGAATTAACCCAAAGATATCAAACTCTTTAAATCTCAAGTATTGCGAAATTAATAATGCTTGTGGTGGTACGATGAATGTAAAGAGGACCAGCGCGAAAAGAAGATTACGACCTTTAAAGTCAATTCGCGCAAAGGCATAGCCTGCCATCGCACTCATCATCGTTTGAATAATCGCAATGGTAAAGGCATATAATAGGGACTTCACCATAAGTAAGCGATCAGCGTAAACGATGTAGTCGGCGATTTTAAAGATAGTTAGTGAGAATCGTTTTGGTATCCACACTACTTCAGGACTTCCTAAGTCATCGAAATGGTTTAACACTACTGGGAATAGTTTCATAAACGGATAGATAATAACAAAGGACAAACCAAGGATGATGACGACGAGGAAGAATCCTGTGACTAATTTAGATCCTCGTCTCTGCAGTTTATAGAGTTCTTTATTGCGATAAGCCAAACTAGCTTTTTCTTTCCGCATTTTGAACATATTTTCGTTAATCAAATTTCACCACCACCTTCGATAAGATGAACCATACTAGTGCGATTAATCCTGAGACGAATAATAGATATACTATCGATATGGCAGCACTGAGACCGATACGGCTTTTTAAGAAGGCGTAGTAGTATATCTCTGTGGTAACCCGCGAAATCAGGAACATATCGACGATTGTATAAATCGTTACGAAGAGAATTAACTGGCTCATCATCGGGAGAATAATCTTCCAGAATACTTCGTATTTGTTAGCACCCTCAATTTCCGCAACTTCATATAACGATTTGTTGATGGATTGTAATCCTGCTAGGAAGATGAGAATTTGCACACCTGAACGTGCCATGATCATGAAGATTTGGGATACACTACTTGAGAGGAATCCAACCATTGATAGTGGTAATCCTGAATTCAACAATAATCGTTCGAATAAATCAGCTTGGAGGAATGCTTGACTTTGCGTTTGGCTATCGATATAACTTGAACTTGTAGAAACACTGATTAAGTTTAATACAACGTTTAACCCTAAGACGATAGGTAAGAAGAAGATAACCCGTACAACACTGCGCCCTTTGTAGTTCATGTTTAAAAGTAATCCTGCGAATAAACTGAAGATAACAATAAGTGGCGTATTGATAATGATATTGATAAATTCTTCATAAAAGATTCTGATATATTGTTGATTATTACTTGAAAGGACAGTTTTAAACATATCATAGTAATTCTTAAAGCCGACCCAATCAAGTTGTCTACCACCTTGAGGAGCTGGAGAAACATTATTAAAGCTAAAAACGATTGTAGTGACAATTGGGATAAAGAAGAATAGGAGAAACCCAATTATCCATGGTAGTACAAAGAGAAAGCCATTAATCCTTCTTACAGTCCGATAATGTAGTCTTTTGGTTTTCATTCTCCCACCTCCTCGGCAATAATTAGATAACTAAGTGGTTCAAGCGTTTGCTCGCCAACAACCATAGAAATGTTGTTATAGTTTACGATGACACTTACACCAGTACTATAAGTTGTTTTATAAACATTATTGGCTAATATTTCATGGTTAATGATTTGGTTAGTGCCAATTTGTTCGAATGCTGCTTCATAGGCATTAGCCATCTCATTAATATCATCAATCCAGTTCTTGTAATAAACTGAATAGAAGTAATTAAACTCTGAATCTTTTAATAAACTTGGATTCTTATAACTTAGGGTAAATTTCGGATGTTGTCCAAGTTCAATAGCTTGTAGTAGGAAATATTCCATTGGTTTTTCTGTATTTAGATTTGCATTTAAGGATATATATTCTACAAAGCCATTCATCACCAATTGTTTGAATGGTACATTAACAGTTAATAGATAGTAATTCGTACTTTCTCTACTAATGTTTTCCACATATCGTGCATATTGAATGTTGTTGATGTAAGGATCATTTAACATCAAGTTATATTGACTTAAAGTGGTTAAGTTCTTTTCTTCGTAGTACTTTCCTTCATATGGTGAGATATGATTATTCTTGTTGTAGTCAACTAGGTATGTACTACCTAAATCACTTAAAGAAATATTGTCAAAATAGTTATTGTTCTTGATAAAATGGTTCACTACATCTGTTAAGAAGATTGGACTTAATTGATTATTGGCTGTCGATAAGAAATTGAAACGACCAGTTGCGACATTAAAGGTGTATTTAGTGATTGGTTGACTATCAAATCCATACACCGCATTCTTCTTCATGTTAAAACCATTAGTTTTATTGTGGGCGACATTTAAGAAGCGTAATTTTACAAACAATTCACTGTCGCGATTAGTTAGATACTGTTCTAAATTTTTATATTCTCCATAAGTACCATTTTCTTTGGCAAATTCAATCTCTGTTAATAGTGATTGATTAATCCCTTTATTTATGGCTCCAAGGTAACTTACAACAAGATTGCCATCAAGTTGTTCGAGAATCTTTTGGGCTTCTTTGTATGTTGTCATGGAGATATGGGTATCATATGGTACACCAAGAAAATGATGCTGGATATTTACGCTACCTACTAAATCAAGAAATACCTTAGGTTTGAATTCATCATAGGAAGCTACAAGATTTAGTTTATCTATTAGATAATCTCGATAAATTTCCACAAAATCGTAATAATCGATTTTTTCATCAACTATGAGCTTATAACGCACATTAACTTCTTGATTAAATCTTGGTGTGCGAGATAGATATGATGTAGTATTTGTTGAATAGTATCCGAAGAGTTTTACACTAGCTAATTGCATTAAGTCAAACTGTGGATATAAGGCATTCATGCTTGCTGTCTCAGATACTGTAGTCGGTTGAACATTTATGTATGCTGTTTCAGCACCATCTTCAATTATCGCAAAGTAACCTTGCATGTATGTATTGTAATTTCCGTAGTAACCATATACAGGCATATTGATGTCTTCTTGAGGTGTGGGTTTTTGGTAATATGTTTTGTAGATACCATTGTTATAAATAGCCTTTGTATATGTCGAGTAATTGACTTCTTGACTGTTTAGTTTTACTAAAGCACCTGCTCCATCGGGAATAAACATATAACCGGGATTATCTTTGTTATATTTATTTGCCGTACTTTGTCCAAAGTATGGGAAGATGGATATGGCGGTGATATCATAAGTAGCACTATCACTCTTTAGATATTCCGTAGGAATCCTAATTAAGAAGTCATCACCATCTAGAGTCAGTTCCATAATTACTTTAAAGTTAGCTTTCTTTGAGATATATGTTAATTCACCGTTTTCAAGGTTATCTTCAATTAGTTGATCTTGCGTATAACCAATCTTGTCAAAGACATGTCTGAAAACATTTAACTTATCAACAGTTGGTAAGGATACTAACTTATATACATAGATTTTCCGACCTTTATCATCGGTCATCATGTCATAGTAGTACGGCCAGTTTTCTAAGAATTCTTTATAGTAGAATTCCGTAACATCGCCATTCTCAAATGCTGCATCAAGTTTACTCTTAATGTTCTTTTCAAAACTTTCAACTGTAATCTTCTTAGGGAAGATTTCAAATGTTTGTAAAGTTTTATCACGAAGGTTATAGGTTAACCTTACCCCATTAGCAATCTTTTCAATCGTAAAGTCTCTGTCTTGAATACTATTTTTGTAAGCTTCTTGACGGGTTTGGGAGTTATCTTTAGCGATGATATTAATGCTGAAGGGGTTAACATATTTTTGCATACTTTCACTTATATTGACTTTATCTGAACCAGGTTGTGGCTTAAGGTTTTTGTAATTAATTGTATCTAGTGCCAATGTGTTCCAGGAAACACCTGTTTCTTTATCGAGAATTCGCACATTAGTAGTTGATTTTTCAACATACATTGCTTTGGTCTCATTTTCAAATACAAGTACTTCTTCATAGTTACCAACGATATTATTCTCAATAACTTCGATGGCATCGGCTAGTTTCTGACTACCTGGTTTTTGATATGAGGCATCTGCTTTTAATTTAAAGGAGAATAAGGCATTTAAACCATAAATAGCAATGATTACAACGACCATGAATAATAAGGCTAAGCGTTTATGTTTTAATACCCATTTCATACCTTTATTTAGTGCTAGTTTAGTTTTTGCTAATGTTTCTTTAACGTTTATCATAACCATACCTCCAATCTGAGCGACAATTCCTCAATGAAAATTGAGATAAACGCTAGTAATTGTTGGAATAAGGCAAAGAATAATAAACCAAGGAAGGTGATAATCGCAATAGCCAATGCTGTCGCGAGTAAGGTTATGATAGTTTTGAAGAACCCATATTCATGGACGACGACTAAACCACAGAAGACAAGGAAATAGAACCATACTCTACCGATTTGCATGAAGAGTGTGTATAATGCTAACTCATCATAGGTTAAGACATTACTTAAGAAGACTAAGAATAGTTTAATTATGATGAAAGGTAGTAATGAATAACCAACAACAGTATAGATTTCTCTAAAAAGTCCTTTTCCATCAAATAAAGTGGTCGTTGAATAGTTAGCAACAACGAAGATTAAAAGTGGCGTGATATTGAATAGAATGATGCTAAAACTATTCATGCGCGCTGGATTAGTAAAGTTAATTAAGAAACCATTAAATTGGGCTGAAACAACTGCGAGAATCGCATTAATCACAATAAAGATGGTTGCGATTAATGCATTTCCGCGATCACGATACTTGATTTCATAGAATCCATCGAAGGGATGAAACATCGTATAGCGGGCAAACTTCAGTAATTCAAGAAATTGTTTCATTAGTTGCTACCCCCTTTACGATTATATTTATACTCTGTATATACTACCCAAACAGCTGCAAGGACGATGGGGGTTATAAAGAGCCAGAAATTATCCCGTAAGATATCGTTACGATATTTCTTAAAAGCCATAGAATAATAAGTTCTATTATTACCTAATTTGAAGTAATCCTTAGCTTCTTTGTATTGTTCATTCATATAAAGCATTTTGCCATAACCAACATAAGCAATATCATAGTTAGCATTATGGTTAATGACTTCAAGCCAGAGATTACCAGCCAAATCCCATTCACCTTGATAGTATGCTTTTGTCGCATCTAATACTAACTTCCCAAATTCTGTTGGACGATAGACACTTATACGTCCGTTCTTCGCATCAGCAACAAGAATCTTATCACCTAACCATGCGACATCAACTGGTTGAATTGAACTACCCTTAGTACTACCTTTTTCACCAATAATCGTTAGTAATTCACCATCAAAGTTATAGATAAATACATGACCAGTTGTTTCATCGAGTAAAGCATACATACCATAATCATTTACTGATACAGAAACGAAGACTGTAGTTGTTGAACCCTGTAAGTCTCCACTTGGGCTAAAATAACCACGTCGAACTAGTACGTCTTCGCCACTAGGGTTAATTCGTTTGATGAAATCTATCGTGTTTTGATCACTTGAAGTAGCATAAATGAATCCATCAGCGTCCATATCAAGATTATTAAATGGCGGAGCATATACTTTCGTCATTTTTTCTTTTTGAACATCTGACGCGAACCTTTTCCAGAAGTAATCGACTAAATTTACACGCATCTTGTTGACCCCAAAATAACGGCTGAATGAACCATCAGCATTTAATTCGATTATCCCTTCATTACCACCACGAACGACAGCGTAAATCCGGTCAGCTTTATCGACAACAAGTTTTGATGGTAAGAATTCGGTTTTACCAATCATATTTTCTGGTTGCCGAATAATCCTTTTTACATAGTAGAAGGGATTACCACGTCGATCGTAAGCAATGGAAAAGTGAATGATACGTGCTCCAGGTATCGCATTAGAATCATCACTTTTATCACGATAAGCTGTATCAGCTACGTAAAGATCGCCATCCTTCGTCACGAAGATGCCTTCAGGTCCGATAATGCGATCTTGTACCATTTGCCCTGTGGCTTGGTCATAGTAAGAGAAAATCTTTCCATCTTGATCTTTTAATAAATAGAAGCGCTCAATGAAGTTAAAATCATGATCGAGGATGATAATTTGACTTGGAACATCAGGTGTAATCGATTTATCAACTAAATAGATTCGATCATCGGAAACAAAGATATCTTGTAAACTTGAAAAGGCATTATATAAACCTTTATATTCTTTAACATTGATAACTCTTTCTAATTCATAACCAGGTGCTGATGGTACCGCTTCACCCCAAAAGTTATAGATATAACTATTTTTAAGTTCATCCTTTGCGTATGCTGGCTTACTCACAAAGGCAACTAAACTAAATACTGTAAATAGTACGAAAACTAATACTTTTTTCATGCTGCATTCTCCTTAATCCTTGATACCGCTCGAAGCCATAGTTTCGATAACTTGACTTTGCGATATGATGAAAACTGAGATTGGTACGATTAACATGAAGAGTGATACTGCAGCTACGACACCTGTTCGTGCTACACCAGCATTCGCGATTTGTGATAGACCATAACTTAGGGGTTTTAGTTTTTCACTATATATGAAACTACCACCAGTTGCTCCCCAGAGTGATTGGAATTGTAAGATAATTAAGGTTAACCACGCTGGTTTGGCAAGGGGCATAATGATATGCAAGTAAGTATAGAAATCACTAGCACCATCCATCTTGGCTGATTCAATTAGATCCGTAGGGATTTGGGTCATGAAGTTACGCATTAAGAATAACCCTAATGAGGAACTAAATGTTGGTAACAATACAGCCCAATATGAATCTAATAATCCAAGTTTGGAGATGATAACAAAGTTTGGAATACCCGTAACAGCACCGCTAAACATGAGGGAATAGACAATCATCTTTGACATCGTCTTGGACCCTGGGAAGTTGAACTTCGCAAGCGGGAATGCTGCTAAAGAGCTAATAAAGACGCTACCTGAGGTACCAATTAAGGTTATGAATAAAGTGTTGAAGATATAGCGTGAGAAAGGTATCCATGAGTTACTCATCAAATTGAACATATCACGGAAATTAGAAGTTGTTGGGTTTTGTACAAACAACTTAGGTGGGAATAGAAAGATTTCATTTAAAGGTTTAAACGCATTATTGATAACGAAGATGAGAGGCCAAGCACTGAATAAACCGAATAATCCTAAGAAAAAGAATAAGAAGATATCGCCCCAAACACTCCGGTTTAAGCGTTTGCCTGAAGATCCGACCTTACCAAAGCGTAAGATACGGCGTATTTTTTGACGTAACGTCATGTATTCAAAATCCATTATCTTCCCACCTTTCTCAACAATTTTTGAACGATTAAGTTAGTAAAGATCATTACGAAGAATAGTAGTGAGGCAATTGCCGACGCATAACCCATTTCATAACGCACACTACCAAAGTCGTAAAGGTGTGTCACAATCGTGTGTCCCGCATACTCAACTGATGGGAAACCGGCTAATTCAATTGATATTGATGATATCGATAAAGAAGTTGTTATTTGCATTACGGCACCAAACAGTAATTGTGGTTTCATTGAAGGTAATGTAATGAACCATAATTCTTGCCAGCGATTCCGAATACCATCGATAGCACCAGCTTCATAAAGTGTTTTGTCTACTGTTTGTAAACCTGCGATGAAGGAGAGGAAACTTACCCCCAAACTTAACCATAATTGCACAATGATTAAGATGGGCATGATATATGAGGTATCCTGGAGCCAAAGGATAGGTTCATTAATGAAACCTAAATCCATGAGCCAAGAGTTCGCGTATCCATACATATCACTTGAGAAGATTAGTTTCCAGATTAGATAAGCATTACCGGAGATTGATGGAGCATAGAAAACTACTGTCAAGAAGACCCGGAGTGGTCTTTTTAATTCATTAATCAGCCATGCAAAGCCGAAACACATTAGGTAACTTAGAGGTCCGGTAATAATCGCTAAAATCAAGGTGTTTTTAATCGCGATGAGGAAAATATCATCAGCTAGAAATAGACGCTTATAGTTTTCAAACCCGATAAAATCAGGAAATTCCAACATATTGAAGTTAGTGAAACTAAAGAAGATGGAAATTAGGACTGGTAGCACCGTAAATACACTAAAGAGAATCATGAATGGTGCAACCATTACATACTTTTCTTTATTCTTTTTCATTAACTGCCAGGTATGTTTTGTCTTTTTCTTGCGTTTTTCCCAAAACTTTTTAAAAAAATCTCTGACAGGGGTTTTCTTCATCACTACTGATTCATTAACTGCCATGGTTAAAGCCCCCTATTCTTTCGTTGACAGGTTGAACTCTTTACGTTTAATTGTCAGTTCAACGTCAATAATCTTTTTATGTTCATATAATGCTTCTCTTGGATTAATTCCATCATTTACTACCGCTAGTAAAGCGTAATTGATTTCCCGACCTGTTAAGTAACCACCTGGTACTTCAGGTAAACATACAACATTATTGAATTGGTTGATTAAAGCATCATAATGTTCACTTGGCCAAGGTAGTTTGCTTAAGGCATCAAGGTTAGCTGCGGGATATCGTGCGGCAGCACCGAGGATTCCTTCAAGAGCACGTCCATAAGCAACTTGTGTTGGTGAACTTGCCCACCATTTCATGAATTCCCAAGCAGCTTCTTTATTTTTAGCTGCTTTAAGCATTAAAGTATTACCCACACCTGAAACTGACTCATTATGGAGTACCCCATCACGTTCTATTCCTGGTAGTGGTGCAAAGCCCCATAAACCACGAATTTCTGGTGCGAATACTGATAAGGTATTATATAAGGTATAATCCGCAATCCCAATTGGCATTTCACCAGTACGGAAACGGTTCGCGAAATCTGCCGAGATTGGGAATTTATAACTAGTGTAGAAGTCCGTCCACGTCTTAAATGCTTGCATTGCTTCTTCACTAGCGAGTCCGCTTTCAATACCTAAGTCATTGCCTTCACCTAAATAGAGCGTTCCACCCATTTGATAAAGTAATGTCGCATACATACTTACTGAAGCTGGTAAGTAGAACTCATAATTATTAATTTGCATGACGGGAATCATCTTTTCCACGTCTTCCCATGTACGTGGTACTTCTAATCCCATTTGACTTAGGATATCTTTACGATAGAAGAGCATTAAGAAACTTTGCGTTTCTGGTAGACCATATATTCCACCTTGATATGTTAAAGGCACAAAGGCACTAGGATGGAAGTCTTTCGCCACATCTTCAAAATCTGGGAAAATAGTTAAGTCCTGAGCCGCATTTCGCATCGCGAAGTTAACTGTCATATTGCCATTTACCGCTAATACAACATCAGGTCCTTCTCCAGCTAATGTTGCTGGTAAGACTACCCCATCAGGAATAAGTTTCAAATCAATATTGATTTTATGTTGGGGTGTAAAGGTATTATCGATTAAGCTACGGATAATCATCGCTTGATCGCGACCACTTTGAATCCAGACTTCGACAGTCTCATCACCAGAACCATCGGATGAGAGATTGGTGTTATCAACGAGGAAAGTCGCAATAAAGCGTAAGATACCAAAGTAAATCTTTTCGAAAATATTGGTCTTTGGATTAGGTAGACGCATTCCAGGACTACCAACTAAGATGTAATCGATTTCTAATGGTTGTTCATTGGCTGATAGAATCCAAGTGCTCAAGGCTGAGATATTACTCTTGAATACATTAACCCGATTGACAATACCTTCAGGATTTTTTGCCAAATCTTTTAATTGTACAGCCATTTTTTCAATAATAGCGGTTTTTTCGCTTTTTTCCTTCGCAATAGCTTTGATTTGTTCAACAATACGAGTTAAACGGTCACCTTCATCTTTGAAGGTAGTTTCCATATGTGGTAATTTCTTTCTTAATTCATAATCGATATATTTATCAGGATTAATACCTGTTAATTGCACTATTTGCCGATATAAGTCATTAAGAATACGAGCGCTATCTTCAACTTCTTTAATAATTGGTCCCATTTGTCCCGTTGTGACTTCAAGGCTAATTGTGTTTTTGCCTTCCTTTAAATAGAGTAAGTAGGGACCACTTTTATCGCCAAGCGTATACATTTTGAAATCAGCATCGTAAGTTACAGCGATGGAATAAGCTTCTTTAAATGGAATTTCCCCATTAACACGTAATTCTCTTGCAGAGAAAGCACCACGGTTTTGGTTTTGTCTTAAGCGGAAGGAAATTTGGTATAAACCTTCTTTTGGCGCCTCAAAGTCCCATTCAATCCAATCACCTACCACCCGCCAGGAATAACCACCAATCGTATTTAAGACAATATTATATGGATGATATGGTTCAGTACGGGGACTGCTATAATCACTTATGGGGTAAAGGGTTGGAGACGATTTCTTTATTGCTAAGACTTGATTACCTTTATCTTGCATATCAAGGCGTTCAGCTTGTAATTTAATGGTTTTTCCTGTATAGATGGGATATTGAGTTTTTAATTCAGCAATGATTTCCGCATAGGGTTTAATTTCTTTCGCCTTTTCAAATACGAGAGCACCAATTTTCATTGGTTCACGAATTGATTCAAAAGTTAAGGTATGTTCACCTGCTTCTAAGAAAAATCGGTAAGGACCTTCAACGTATTTTTGCGAATCTGAAGCATACACGGTCCGCCATTCAGGTGCTTCAACTTGATCAGGACGAACTTCATTGTTGTTATTAATAGTGATCCCTTGTTCACTATCAACCCAAACACGCGTGAAAATTAATTGATCAGCACCTTGAAAAGGCACAACACCATCAAGATAGAGTCTCCGTTCAATACTAGAACTCTTACCTTCTACTGGATAATAAACAACACGCAAATTATAGAAACCGCTGGTGTTTACTGTAAATGTCCAAGTAACACTACCACGTTCACTAGTCACAATTCCATCGGTTTCATTCTCGACTTGTTGATTGAAGGTTTCATAACTAAATATATCAATAGGTATTTGCGCATCAACTAGGTTGTAATCCTTATGAGTTTCTAGATATTCTTCATAACTGATGTATTCTTGTAAAGAACTATTTAAAGGTGCATACTCACCACTTGTATCCTCTTCAGCAACTACTGTGATATTAGGTTTGATTGTGCCATAAGCTATAAACATGTATACAAAGATTAGTGTTAAGGCAATAATACTTTTTTTCATGGAATACCTCCTTTTCAACTTACCGTCAATATTTACTAGTACCTTGTAACATCACCAGTAGTGATGTTAGAGGGTACGAGTAAATACTACAGAACTTTCACTTCCGTCTTGAGAATCTTATCGACGAAAGATGTCCCTTTATGCTTTTTAATGTATATCCACTCAAAGATAATGAATAAACCAAAGGTCACAATATTTAAGAGGAAACGAAAAATGAAATATTTTACTACAAGGATGAGGAATGTTGTAATTTTTCGGTTAGGTATAATCATTTGGATCTTAAATAAGCGTTTAGATAACGTCCAACCATCCCAGAGAAAGGGTAATAAACAGAAATACAGAATGTAACTAACGATATAGAATGTATAAAATAGGTACATAGATGTTTCCGAGATAACGAAACTAGTTTTAAATGTTGGTAAAAAGAACAGAATTATGTAAACTATCGATAATATAACTAAATCAACTAAGTAGGCAAGACTGCGTTTGATTACCATTTTATCCTCCTTATTAAACCACCAAATTTACTTAGGCACTTTCTGTAGATGGTATTCTGGTACTTTAGCGTTTTTGTACACATCAAAAATCTTTTTCTTCTCTAACTTATCAAATGTTACAATCCCCATACCAGAAACACCATTATTCTTTCTAGCGTAAGGGTGACGGGTTTTGTAATCTTTAAATACCCACATTACATAACCAACCACGAATTCACTCACTGATAGTACTTGCTCATAATGAGCATTAAACCGTTCGATGTGCCATTTTTCAGTTTCTTCATGGTCTTTTATCGACCAAGCCCCATTTTCTGTTATGAGAATTGGTTTATGAGGATATTGCATATGAAGTCTTTCTAGTCTAAGTGCGAGTTCATGCTCTTTATCAGTTTCATGATGAGTGCCTAAGTACTCATTTACCCCGATGACATCGCAAATATCTAGGGATGGGTCAGCCCACCGTATACTTTGTTGTGCTTGTGTAATTGGGCGATTTTGAATATCGATACTTCTTATCGCATTCACTAAGTCATAAACCCAAGCTCTAAAGATATCAGGTTTGGACATGTCGCATTCATTTTGGACACACCACATAACTACTGATGGGTGGTTCATATTGTTCCATGCCATCTTTAATGCCAAAGCCCGACTTAAGCCATATTCTTCAAGTTGGAATTTCTGCATTTCACAAGTAATCCAGAAGTGGTCAATATCATCAAGCATTAGTAACCCATGAGAATCACAGTATTCATAAGCGTAAGGATGTCTGTTATATACACAGTTTCTTAAAAAAATGGCACCGCTTTCTTGCATTAAACTAAGTTCCCGATCGTATTCCTTTTTCGTCATGGCTCGTCCATTCTCGAAGGTTTCTTCATGCCAGTTTAATCCTTTAAGAAAGATTGCTTTATCATTTAATAACAACTTGGTATCACAGGTTCTGAATGTTCGCATACCATACTTACTACTTAAACTATCACCATTATCTAAAGTAGCTCTTGCTTCATATAGTCTAGGATTATCTAGTTCCCATAATTCCGCATTTGGTATATCAATAAGATCACTGATGACTCTTACAGACTTAGGTCTAATAACTACCTCATGTTCCTGTAAAATACCATTAGTACCTTCACCTGGATTAATGCTTACTTTAATGTGCCTTTCTTCTTCTGTATCATTTGTGGCAATCACTTTTATCTCTAATTTTTTATCACGTGCATTAACTAAAATTTTACTTATATAAACTTTTTCCGTACCTTCGAGATAAACATTACGGGTTAAGCCACCATATGGCCATAAATCAACAGGGGAATGAACGATATGAGTTCTATGGGTTATTGGTTGCGGTTTTTGTGCCAAATAGTCATCGTACCATTTATCCCGTAAGATACGTACAGCGATTAGATTATCGCCTTCATGTACATAATCCGTGATATCGATGGAAAATGGTGTATGACCACCTTCATGGACAGCCACATATTCACCATTGACAAAAATCCAAGCACTATAATATGCACCAAGAAATTTTAGGGTAATAACTTTATTGTTCCAAGTGTTATTTAATGTTATATGTTTACGATACCATGCAAATCCATCAAAAAACCCAGGTCCTTTACCATAATCTGCTTGAGAAAAACTTTGGAAGTAATGTTTTTCCATTGTATCGATACAATGTGGTACCATAACACTTTGCCAGGTTGAGTCATCAAAATCAACTGCATAATACTTTCCTTCAAGACCGCGATTCTCTAAATCAAAATTAAATTTCCATTCACCATCAAGACTTAGATACTTGCGGGTAGGTTCATTAAATTTATATGTATCAAAACTTGGTACAACTTTATCATATTGGAATAAGACATTAATTCCATCAATGTTCTTTGTATGGGTTTCCATGGGTTCTTTTGGATATTCCACTGTTAAATATTTCCAACGTTTCATCGACATCACTTCCTTATATGTCTAAATTAAGGCTTGTAGATTATACCATAGTAATGATACATATTTCATTAAATATGATAATTTACATGAAATTGGCAGGTACTAAATTGGGAAATAGCGTGCCAATTCTTGGGCAACTAACGCATGACCTTTTTCATTAGGATGATTGCTTTGCGATAGTAAATCTTCTAATGCCCCACCCTCATTGATGTAATTAATGAAGGTTTGAAAACTATCAACTAATCCAACATTGTACTTTTCCGCGAGCTTTCTGATTTGCTCAGCATGCTTCTTCAATAACTCCCAGTTTTCATCTTGCTTATAATATGAATGATCTAAAGTGGGGGTTAAAAGAATTACTGGAATGTTTCTTTCTAGAGCTTTTTCAATCATAACTTGCCAAGCATTTAAACAAGCTGTGATATCAACATATCGATCATTTAAGCCATAATCAATCGTTAGTAAATCTGGTTTATGGCATAAAACTTCTGTTTCAAAACGCTTGACACCTTGTACACTATTTTCTCCCCCAATCGCGGTGACGATAGAATTAATAATCGCGAAGGGGAAGCGTTCCTTTAGTTTTCTGTGTAAAAGATAAGGGTAAGAACCATATGTATTCACATATGGAGTGAGGAAATAGCCAGCAGGTACACTATGACCATGAAAAACGATATTAATAAAGCGATTATGTGGCCAAGTCTTACCTAACTCTGTAACTAATGATCTTAAATATGTGTGTCTATCTGCAATCATAACAATACTTCCTTAATCAGTTATATGGTTCAACAATTAAGTTATCGAATTGAAAATACTTATAACCACTTGTTGCCAAGAAGATATTTCCTGACATATATGAATAATCTGTAACAGTGGCAAGTTCAACCCCGTTTAAGAAGGCAGTAATATTGCCACCCTTGCCAGCAATCGAAATTGTGTTCCATTCATTTAAGGGTATTTTGTTAATCGTACCACTGGCTAAAACTGTACGCATATTCATTTTTGATTGTTGGTTTAGGGTGTATTTCAATATTTCCCATTTACCACTACTATGGAGCCTAACATAATAACCTTTCCGACTAAGTTTTTCCTTCATAGCTGCTTCGCTGGCACGAATCGCTAAATCGACATAACCTTCTGTTTCAAAAAGGACATCGATACTGGCTTTAAGGTTGGTCCAATTGGGTTCACCAAATAATGTGTATGGATAAGGATCTGTGAAAGCCCCATACCATCTAATCGGATCGCCTATTGCGACTTGACGGAGTACTTTACCTTCCCTTCCACCACCGGCTGGTGCTACTTCAAAAGCACCCTCAATATCAATGAAGTATTTTGGTCTGTGGCCAATATCATATGATTCAAAATCTTCAGTGTAATTTGGTGACCAGAACAAATCAGGCTTTATTTCAACATCTAGACCTTTTTTACTATGACCAGTAGTGGTGGTAAAACTATACATTCGATTGGGTTTTAATATATAGCGATATTCGCCATTAGTAGGAGTAATTTCTGCTTCTTCTACAAAGATGCCTGCTTGACCAGTGATATCTGTTGACCATACATAAACCTTTTTATCTTTTGGCATATTATCATTAACTTTAATGAGAATTTCTTCATTCGCTTTCGCTTCAAAAGTTTCAATAAGGATTGAATAATCGCTATTATCAGGAGCCTTAATGGTCGCATAATAACTCTTTTGGGATGTCGTTTTACCACTCGCATTTTTCATAAAGTTCCAACCAAAATCACCAAATTGATTGATATGAGCGATAGCCCAGTTTTGATTATAATAAGTCCAATTACCATTCCAAGGATTCTTGGCGGTTATTATGCCAATCATATGCCACCAACTATTTTCATAAACACTTGCTGATAATCCCCATGTTTGTAAACCACTCATACCACCATTTACGTAATTAATGAGGAACTTTCGGAAATTACCATAGGTGTTATATTCACTGTTCCAACCACCTGCTTCTGATTCCCAGATGGGTTTACCTAAACTGTAATAAACAGGATTTGGATAATGAGGAGCGACATAATGAGCACCGATAACATCGATAGCCACATTATAATCGGGAAATTTAAACATTTGCTCTGCAACTGACCACTTATTATAAACTGCTTCACCACCAACGATTTTGACATGTTCATAACCATTCTCATCTAGTAAACGCCTTAACTCGATGGTGTAGTAGCGATTCATAGGTTCTTCTTCATTACGTTGGCCACCGATATAATCAATATCGATGCCATGAACACGTTTCATACCGTCAACCCATTTATAAATGTAATAGGCTTCGTCACTAGGTGTTTGCACCCAACTTGGTAATGACCAATGTAAACCCATTAACTTAACATCCGGATTAATCTCATGTACTTCTTTTAAAAGTTTCCAGCCATATCCCGCATAATAGTTCTCGCTATCACGTGTTGGCATATGACTAGCTACTGATGTGTTGGTGTTGTTGCTGCCACCACCAATTTCCACTTTAAGAAGTTTAAGTTCAGGACCATAATTATCTTTAAAGAGATATTCAAGAATTTGTCTTCTTGTTTCATCATCATAATCAACAAGCAATGCATCCGTACCTGTCGCAACAATCCCATACCCAGCAAATTCCGCGCCTGTATCATTACCATCAATTTCGATTATCGTGTCAGGCAGAATTATTTGTCCTGTGGTTGTTGTTTGGTTGCCCTGTGTAGTAGTTGTGGTGGTTGTGTTTTCTGATGAAGCTATTGGTTTGGTAGTAGTGAAATTCTCTTGTTCACAACCAATTAATATTACTAATAAGATGAATAAGCTAAGTATTAGTAGTTTTTTCATCCTAATCCAAATCCTTTCTTTACGAGGTTGGAAACGCTTTCATGAATTTGAATAATAATATCCGATTTTAATCGGATATTATTAAGTTAGAGGTGTTACTTTTTCTTGACAAACACTTTAACTTCTTTATGACTAGCTTTCACATTTTCCGGCAATCCATTATAGACGATGCGTACAAATCTAGCTTTGTCAGTAAATTCATCAAACCGCTCTTGTTCTGTGCTAATTTGTCCAGTTTGATTTACTACTAACTTATACTCAACGTTATCTACTGAAGTGTGGATAGCGTATAAGTAGTTAGCAGCTTCATTAAAGGTTATTTTTGTGCCCACAATATCTAATACTTGACCTAAATCAACAGTCCAATGATGTCCATTGTTGTAGTCGTTTGCGCACCAAGCTGTATTTAGATTGTTATCATTACCATAACTTGCTGGATGACCTGGGGCCTCGCTTGAGGCAAAGGCCTTCCTGTATTGGGCAACATCGACCAAATCTTGTTCATATGGTGGTTTTGGTGTGAAGATTTTCCTTAAATATGCTAGATCCAAACTTTGTGATGGATTAAACGCATCGCTATTTAAATAACGATAGATGCTATTTCGTAAGGCTCTTGCTGCTAACCGTTTATCAATATCTGTTTCTAAGTCAAGCGAAGTAACTAGCAGTTTCCCATTACCAACTCTACATTCAAAGAGATTGGTTAACTTCGCATTATTATAGAAGTTAGGAATTACCTGAACGATTGGTTCAAAATCTAGCGGTAGATCATCGATGTTAATCGAGTAAGATTTCTCTACTAATTCTTTCCATTGATAATTGATATAGCGATCAGTAGGGAAACCATTAAAGATGACATGCTCATTCGCAATAACACCGCAAGGGTCTTTACTGATGAAATGAATTGGGCTCCAGAAAACTGGGAAGAATTTACCATAAGTTGTTCGAGATACTTCTTGTTCATTTGGTGTTAACAAGACTTTCTTGCCTTGTTCTAAAGCTTTAATAACTTCATCATCGAACTTTTCTTTGTGTAAAACATCAGCATCTAATTCTACTATTTCATCAGGGTACACCCAGATATGCCATTCGTTTTGGTAAGGAGTATCCTTTAAGATTAGTCTTAATGTTAATTCTTTTGCTTCAGTTACCTTTGTTAAGTCAAGCGTAAATGCTCCAACTGTTGTTACATCACCTTGTGCTACATCAACTTTACCTATATTACCTGCAAATAAGACATCTTGCTTATCTAATACTTCATAAAGCACTTCAACATTGGTTAAAGCATCTATATAGTAATTGGCTATTTGAACTCCCACACTTAGTGTTTCTGTATTTGAATATATTCTTTTGTCCATTAAAGCAAGTGGTACTACCGAATTACAAAACTTGCGGAAATAAGCACTGGTGGTAATACCTTTAGATTCCCAGAAACAATTCAAGATACCAACAGTAGCGGTAGATTGACCAGGGAAGTCATGTAAGTCAAGTAATTGTATACCCCCAAGACCTCTAGTTCTTATGGCTGCTTCTATCTCATCTTTGTATAGATGGAGAGCTAGTTTTCCTGAACCTATGGTGAAGTCTTTTGCATATTTAATTAAGTTATGTTCTTCTAAGTTCTTTTTGATACTTTCAAAGTTAATTGGTCTAAGTACCCCGGTATATTTTTCTATTTCTTCGATATCAGGATATACAGAGTACTGACCTACTTCGTGACTTACAACAGGAATACTTCTTTGTGCTACTGCTTCATCAAAGGTTAACTTTGTTGTTGTCACCATTTCATGTAATTTATATTGACCTCTTACAGGTACACCATCAACAGTTTGTGCTGCAAAATAATCATCTTCTTTATCCACTTTGCGGTCCCAATTAGTAGTTAAGGTATACACATGGCGGCGGTCACGTTCTTTACAGCGACGAATAATGTCACTCATTAGTTCAAAACTACCACGTAATTCATTTCCTAATGAATACATTACGAAACTTGGATGATTACCATATGTATCAACGATTCTTAATGACTCAGCTGGTAGATACTCATAATGTTCAGGATATTGACCAACTAAGGTCTTATTCCAGTTATCCATCCAAACTGGTCCTTCAATATTCAAGTAGAGTCCCATTTCATCGGCAACTGTAAAGGCAATTTCTGGTGGACACCAAGAATGGAAGCGAACATGGTTTAAACCGTATTCTTTTACTACACCAAAAATGCGTTCCCATTCTGCTCTATCCATACTTGGATGAGCTGTTAAGGGAAAGATACAGCATTCGAGTGTACCACGTAAGAAGGTTGTATTCCCATTTATCGTAAATTTGGTACCTTTAGTAGTAAACTCTCGCATACCAAAGCGTTGTTTTACTACATCAAAACCGAGTAACTCAATCTCAAGATCATAAAGGTTAGGATTAAACTCATCCCAAAGATGGAGTTCTTCAATTTCATAAATGAACTCAACTTGTTCTTGTTCACGTTCAAGATATTTAGTTAATGTTAAAGTATTAAACACTTTATCTTGATAACGTACCTTGATATTCATTGTTACAGTAACATGTTTATGTAATGGATTATTTAAGACAAATTTACCTTTAATATTACTTTCATGTATATTTGGATAAACTCGAATTTGATCAACATAGATACTGTTTAGGACTAAGATCTCAATTCTCCCAACAATACCATTCCAGATTGTTTGAGTTTCATCAGTATATGCTGAAGGATATGGTCCTAGTTTTTCAACATCACGGTTATCAATTCTAATCGTAATTTCATTTTCTTGACCAGGTATTACATAGTTAGTAATGTCGTAAACGTGGGGAGTGGATAAACTATCTTGTTTTCCTACTTCTTGTCCGTTTAAATACACACGCGATTCAAACATTACCCGTTCAAGGAATAATTTATAAACTTTATCTGACCCTTCAGGCACAAAAAACTTCCGTTGATACCAACTTGCTCCAACATAGCGATAGTGTTGACGGAGATGTCTAAGCGTTTCTCGTTCATAATTGAGTTCCATATCTAATTTCTCGCCAACAAAATTAGTCGCTGTGGTTCCAGGAAGCTTGAAACCTGTATTGGGCAACTGTTTTTTATACCATTTTTCTTCTAGACCTTGATCTGTATAATCCAACTCATATAGCCATTCGCCAGCTAAATTTATCTTCATAGTGCCCTCCACTTAACATTAACCTTGAGTCAATCACAGTGATACTGTGATTGACTCCTAAAGGTTCTATATTTCTTCAAAGAAGGTTTTTGCACTTAAATGATTGATATCAAGTTTAAGCACTTTTACTAGATGTGCTTTCGCAGCATCTGTATTTCTTAATCCTAATTGGCCTAAACCAATTAAGTAGTTACAATGCACAACATTGTTCTTATTTAAATCACTTTCGAAAATAAGGAAGTCTGGTAAGCTTACTGCGAAGTAATCGATTTTCACATTGTCATTCATGTGTTCATTACCATATTTAACTAAGTTATTAAAGATTTCTTCTGCTTCATTTAGCTTACCTAGTTTTTCTAACGCTAAGCCTTTAAAGAACACATAATCGGCAGGAACATCGTTGTAGTACATGGTTGCGGTGATTTCACCAATCCCTAAGGTTGCTTTTTCAAATTCAGATTTTGCTTCTTCAAGTTTACCTAGTTTTTCATATACAAGTCCTAAGTAATAATGAATGTTATTTTCACTATCTACATAGAGTTTACCTTCACCTAAGTTATGAGGGTAAACACTAGCAAGTTGTAGGTAGGTTAGCGCTTCTTCATAATTTTCACTACGATAAGCACGTTTAAATTTCTTTATTAAAGCATGTTTATATTGTGCAGGAACTTTCCCCTCTCCACCTTCCCAAGGATGGAATTTTCTTGCCATGATCAACTCATATGCTTTATCGAATTCACCAACATAATTGTGGAGTGCACAATATTCTAAGTATAAATCATCACGTTTCACTACAGTATCATAGTACTTATTTAAGAATGCTAAGCGTGTTTCATGAGGAACATTTGTAATCTTATATAATTGATCGAGTTCTAAGAGAATTCTGGCATCGGTTGTATCAAGATAGAAGGCTGTTTCTAGTGCTATTCTAGCTTTCTCAGGATTATTTTCTTTATTGTAATATGCTAAAGCTAAGTTACGATGAACTGTTGGGTATTTAGGATTAAGTTCAGCACTAGTTTCCCAACACTTAATTGCTTCACGATATTGCTTTTTATCGTACCAGATGTTACCTAAATAGTAGTAAGCATAAGCATCACTTGGATTTAATTCAATAGCTTTTTGGAAAATCAGAATTTCGTCTAACTTATTAGGGAAACAATAAGTTGGATCAGCTTCTGCAGCTATTTGAAGGCTTTCTAAAGCTAAGTCTTTATTACCCATCTTGTTATAAACATAAGCCTTATAATAGAACACTAATGGTGATTTAGCTTGACATAAATCTAAAACTTCGATGGCTTCTTGGAAGAATCCTGCTTGTTGATAATCAAGTGCTAAGACTAAGTAGTTATTCACGTGATTACGCATTAAGCGTTGGAACTCCGTTAAATCTTCTGGTTTATTAGTCAATTTATATAGTTCATATCGAGCATAATGATCTAAGCGGTCAATCTTGACGCTTTCAGCAACTAGTTTCAGCGCACAATCTGTGCGACCTAGTTTTCTTAAGATACTTGCTTTAAGGCCACGTGCTTTCATGTTGTGGCTATTCTTTATTAAGCCTTTTTCAACATGTTCTAACGCTAACTTATAATTACCTAGCAAACAATCGATGCAACTAATCGCATAGAATCCAGCTTCTTGTTGATGATTGCTCCAAGTTGCTTTATAGAATGATGCATAAGCTTCTTCTAATCTTCCGAGTTTCCATAACACTAAACCTTTATTATATAGTGGTTCACTATCATAAGGGTTAGGGTTTCTCCAAGTAGCTTTCTTGATTGCTGCTTCAAAGTATGGTAATGATTCTTGGAACAAACCGCGACGATATAAAAGTAAACCATAAGCGTTATTTATACGGAAATCAGTCTTGTCACGTTTTAAACCTTCTAAATAGTAACGATCAGGTTCAAAGGTAGCATGACGATATTGCTCTAAGTGGAGTGCTGTTAAGTATAATTCTTCATTGGTTTTATATTCTTCTGGTTCTAATGCCCGTTCTGCCGGATCAGGTACTGGGTTATTAAATTCACGTGGTTGATATTCAACTAGCACTTTACCGCAGTTAGCAATGACTTGTACTAAAAGGTTCTCTTCAATCACACCACTAACTTTTAATGTCTTTTCATAAGCAGTTTCTGGTGTAAGTGTTAACGTTTCATCTAATAATACATGGTTATTTAATGTATCTGTTAAAAAAATGCGAACATCCTTAAATTCACTTGTTACATAAGTTCCAACATATACTTCATCGCCATTAACTTCTAAGTTAACCATCGCATCAAGGGTTGCATTTTTAACCGCACTAACTTGCTTATAAGGCATGAAGTATTGTTTAAAGGTTTTTTCTTCATATGGTTGTAACCATGTGAAATCAGGTTGATTATCAGTGAAGACACCAGTCATTAATTCTATATATGGTCCATTTTCATCTGTTAAGTTACGGTCCCAAGCATGGCCAAAATCACCATTACCCCATGTCCATTGTTTCTTACCTGGTGAAACATGATGACTTGCATAGTGCATAATACCTGCCCGTTTTTGATGGTCATAAGCACCAACAAAATCAAAATCTGAATGGTATGCCATATAAGATGTAGGTACTGGAATATTTTTGTAACGAGAAATATCTACTCCTTTTGAATAATCAACCTTATAGTATGTTCCCGTCGCGATTGGGAAAGTGGATACTGCTCTTTTACCATGGTCTAATACCGCATTAACATCGGGTGGGAAAATTGATTGGGTATAATCATTTGCTGGGAAAGCAGGATTTGCCCACCAAAGGAATGTTTGGGGCACTTCTGTGCGGTTATATAGTTGACCTTTTATTTCGATATAAGCTTTATCAGGATAAATCGTAAAACTTGCCATACCTTTAGTACCATACATTGTGTCAATTTCGCTAACATAACAAGTTTTACTACCATCAGGATTTTCTTCGATTGTGTATTCTGTTGGCATAAAAGTACTGGGACGATGATGTTGTGGCCAGTTAAATTCAATACCACCAGAAATCCAAGGACCGACTAATCCTACAAGAGCTGGTTTAATAACTTCATTGTAATAAACAAAATCAAAGTTGTTGGTTTTATCCAATGCTCGTTGTATACGGCCACCAAGTTCCGGTAAGATCATTACTTTAATATATTTGTTTTCTAAAAATACTGCTGTGTATTCTTTATCTACCTTTGTATCAGTGATTGTTTCGATTACTGGTAGGGGATATACTTTACCAGAACTACCTTGGTAGACACGCTTTTCAAGAAACATTGGGTTCTTATCAGGTTCGCCTATCAGGTAGGTAGGTATTGTGACTTTTTCTACCCAAATTTTTGCTTCTTGCATAAGTGAATCACTCCCTATCTTCATTCAACACCATTATATATATTGAAAGCGCATATAAAAATGTATTATCTTATGTAAATAATGGACTATATTCCGTTTTTTCCTCAAAAGCATAAAAACCATTTATCATTGCTATATCTAAATAATCATATTTTTTTACATTTTTGAGATATCTTTTATTGTTAAATTATGCAAATATTGTTATAATAAAGCCATGGAAACTACAATTAAAAAACCCCATGGCTTTATTAATGAGAAAATGTATATTATTCCGCGGGACTTACTTAACATCATGACAACTAACCCTTTATTAAGAAATATATACATCACAGATGTTGGGTACTTCCCTAATGCTAAATACCACTATCGGGAGCGCTTAGAAGGGAGTGAACAGTACATCCTAATTATCAATGTCAAAGGTAAGGGGTATGTCACCATTGATAATACTACTTACGTCATAAATGAAAACAAAATGCTCCTGATTCCCAAACATGTTGGTCATATTTACCAAGCAAATGTCCAAGATCCTTGGCATATCTACTGGGTTCACTTCTTAGGTGAAAATGCCTATTATTATTTAAAAGATTATGTTGAGAATACAAATGTTTATATAAAAAGCATCGATATCTCACAAATACCCTTAATCATTTCCCTCTTCACCGCCATTTTTGATGCTTTCGAGAGTGGGATGATTGTTCGAAATCTTATTCATACATCGCAAATACTTTCATATCTCTTGTCATGTCTATTTATCTATAATGATGTTTCGATTGTAGTCGACAGAAAAAATACTACCTTCATGAATCTCATGGAATATATGAATAAAAACATCGCTAATAATATTACTCTCGATGATATGGCTAAACATATGAATCTCTCGAAAAGCCAATTAAATCTCATATTTAAAGAAAAAACAGGCTTCTCACCTGTTGATTATTTTATTAGAATCCGGATTCAAGAAGCTGCAAAACTCTTAAACCTCACGAATCTAAATATCAATGAAATTGCTTCACGAGTTGGCTATGATGACCCCTATTACTTCTCCAGAATCTTTAAAAAAGTAATGGGAATCCCCCCTTCCCAATACCGTAATAGCCATACAGTATTAACACATCATCGAAATAATTTAAATGAGTAAAACCCATCAAATGATGGGTTTTCTTTTTATTTTATCTTTAGTTTTAATTGATACACTAAATCAAGTTCTACTGAATTAATCTTACCTATTTCTTCACCAACGAACTCTAGTGTCTTCGCTGCTACCGATACATTAGTTAACATCTTACCCTTCTTTAATGGTACAACGTGGAAGTCTAAACCTTTTTCAACTACTTTTGGATAGAATCTTCTTAATCCTACTTCCCAAATTGAACCATTATAGAAGTTGTCCGCTACTAACTTACTATCGATATAGGCATTACCTACATCACCAACATAATCTACTTTCACTAATACTTCATTAATAAAGCTATTCCTAAATACTTCTTCTTCAATATCAAGGTGACTTCTTCCTTCGATTATGTTTCTTACTTGATACTTACATTCATACTCTGGTACTTCGATTTCATAATGACTGAATATCCCTTTAGTATTACCTTTTACCTCTCCTACTTGACTTACTACCTCTTGTACTTCTGGATAGATATCAACTACCATTTTATTACTTCCTTGGTTTAAGAGCGTTAGATAATCATCATTTACTAGTGCTACTCCATTACTGATGATTAATCGTTCTTTTCCCCATAGATGTGCTTTATATAAGTCTTTCGCTTCTTGTTCATTTAGCGTTAATATCTTAACTTCTTCATCTTGTTGAGTAGTTAGAATGATTAAACTACCTTTACTTGCTTCTACACTTACATATGTGTACTTAGTATCTCTAGTAACTAAACCATTGATAACTTCAATCTCTTTAATATCTTCATTATCAAAACAGTATTCATTATTGATACCTTGTTTTTCAAAGAAGACATATAACTTCTCTTCACTTAACTTCGTGATTAATTGCGTATTAGCATATTTAAGCCTAATACCTTCAAGATTGAAGTTAAAGGGCATGATGATATTTTGACCATTCTTAATACTAATACCCTTATAACGAGGAATAAGCAACTCTTCATCATGAGTAATAATCTTAAATTGCACATTATCATGAACTTTCATTTCTAAATGGTCTTGGAAATTATTGATGAAGATAAATCCTTGCTTATCACTTATGCGACAGGCAAATCTTAGGGTATCAGAGTCAGATGGTTGGATGTTTTCACTACCCTCAGGTAAGACAGTACGCATGGGGGTAAAGAGTTCAGTGAAAGTATTATAGAAATAGAATTGCGATTTTAAGAGTTTGTATGATTCTCTTACTTGTCCATACTCACCAAGTGGAGCTTGGTAGTCATGACTCACATTAGCCGCATGGGTATCATTTAATCTACCTTTTATACCTTCTTTTTGACTTATACCATGGAACACGTAATAACCCAAATAGTTACAACCACTAGCCACTTTCACATTGGCAGCGGAATCTAAACTTTCAAATGGTACTAAAAACCGATAGGCATAAGTATTTAAAGCACCACCAAATAACTCACTAAACCCATATAAGTATTCACTAGGTTTATATGAAGGTTTGAAGCCTTTATGGGGATACTCATCATCATGAAAATTTTGATAGAGATGTTCCGTAGTTGGGTCATGATAAGGTTTACCCGGTGACATCTTCCAGTTCGCATAAGAATAAGCTGCATATAACGGTAAGAATTCATCTTTTAGTAAAGGTGAGCCCCAACCCGTACAGGTATAATAAGGTACATCAAAGCCACACTCAAGCGCAATTTCCTTTAGTCTCCGCATATGGTCAAGACCACCCTGACCTATAGTAATAAATTCACGAGTATGGGTCATAGTGTTTTCCCAGAAAGCCGCGGTATGCATAAATTCATTTTCTAATTGAATCGCAACAACTGGTCCTCCATCTTTAGCGAGATACCCTTTAACTTGATAATATATTTGATTAAAGAATCTTCTTACATAATAAAGATATAACTCATCATTACTCCGTAGAATACAAGGCTTAGTATATAACCAATCAGGGAACCCCCAATTCCGACATGCACCATGATCAAAAGGACCCATTCTAAGTAGAAGATTGAAACCATGTTTAGCACATAACTCCACGAAATAGCGTAAATTATTATCTCCGTTCCAATCAAAATGGTTTTCCACTTCTTCATGGTGAATCCAAAAGATATAAGTCGCAATGGTATTGATTCCTGCCATCTTCATCTTAATAAGTTCTTGTTCCCATTCTTGATGAGGATACCTAGAAAAGTGAAATTCACCACTAATCACAAAGTAAGGTTTATCATTTATCATCATATAATAATTAGTAAAACTTATTTGTTTTTTACTTAAAGTTTGGCTACCAATTTTCAAAGTACTAGGATAGATTTTATGCTTATTTTCACGTATATCGATGCTATACATAAGTCATCCCTCGTTTCATTAATTTTTATTTTATAATTTCATTATAAATAATGAAAGCGTATATAAAAATGTACTATGTTGCATTTATCATGGACTATATAATGAAAAACCTCACCAAAACTGGTGAGGTTTAATCTTAACTAAAAATTTTCTTTAATTGTTCAATACTTATTTTATATGTGGGGTTAAAATCATCAGAGTTTACATATGAATGTAATGATTTTATAAAATGTTTTACTTCGATTTTATCCTTAACATCAGAAAAATCTAATGTTGATACTAATAATCTACCCTTACCAACAATGAATTCCATCAGAATACCTAAACGATGATTACGGTTAATATTATCAATGGTTTGAATGATTGGTTGATAATCTCTAAGTTCATCTATAATTAGCGGACGAGCATGCATCGCAATATTAAACCAATGAAAATCACTATGGAAACTAGTAGGGAAATTGGTAAAGATAGGATGTTGATTATTTATTAGTAAGCCTAAACTTCCTGGTGGAAGTTGAAGATTTCTGTGTTTACATGCATTACTAAACATCTTATAATTCCAGAAATCTGGAGTAAAGAAAGGATCAAGTGAATTATCTTGCTTGCCTTGATAAAACATTAGGACTTTTTCGCCGTTTTCCAATCTCTTAATAATATCATCTGTTATTTTTGTTTCTACTTTAAAATCAGGCGTATAGTCAATATGTTCATAAACCCAAATTTGATAAGAATTACTTCTACCAGTAGATTCTTCCGTTAATTCTAATGTAAGAGAGGCATTCTTATCAATATTTAATTCGAGTTCAATTATTCCAAGTTCAAATAAGGTGCCTTGAGGAACAGTTTTTATTGGTAAAACACCTGAACTTAAAACTCTACCTTGACTACTTATTAAGCGATATTTAACAGTAAAATCTCTTAAATCATCAGGGGAATAGTTTGCTATTTTTACTATTCCTTTAAATACTTCCTTATTTGTATATACATACTTATCAAACAAGCAGAGAATTACAATTTCACTGCAGAACTCACGCCACTTTTCCGGTGTAATTAAACCTTTAGAATCTAAGAAGGCATCAAGAATTCCTACTAAAGCTGTACCTTGACCAGGGAAATCTTGGATATCTAGTAATTGGAAACCAGCTAAAGTATCGGTTCTTAAAGCGGCTTCAATATCCTCTCTGTAACATGCTATCGCTAACTGACCATTAGCTTCTAGAAAACTCTTAGCTTGATTAAGTAACCCTTTCTCTTCTACTCTTTTCTTAAAGATTTTAAGATTATAGGGATGCATTACTCCAGTATACTTATCAATTTCATCAAAGTTTGGATAGAATTGATACTGTCCTATCTCATGACTCATGACAGGTACGGGAGAGTGGCTGGTGGCATCATGAAAATCATGAGTTGTCGCTGGTTCTTCAATTTGAATATATCCTAAGGGTAAATCAGAATGACCATAACTGCCTCTAATATTACCCTTATCCGTCCGCATCATCGTCCAGTAATCATCACCAGCGTAATAATGAGGGTTATTAAAATCACTATTAGAACCTTGAGCATATAATCTACGGTTATCTAATGAATGGTAAACTCTTGTGAACTCACTTAAGACACTTTCACTACCGACATTTTCATTACCATAAGCAAACATTACAAAGGAGGGATGGTTACCAAACGTTTTCAAGATACGTTTTCCTTCGTTTAATTGAAACTCATTAAAGGCTTGATTATTACCATTAACAAAATCATAGTAGAAGGTGTATAACTCTGGTTGTAAATACATCCCGACCATATCAGCCGCAATAAAAGCAGCTTTCGGTGGACACCAAGAATGGAAACGATAAAGGTTAATTCCATAAGCTTTCGCAATCTTAAAAATACGCACCCAAGCGTCAACATCCATGGGTGGATAACCTGTCAAAGGAAAAACGCAACAATCGACCTTACCCCGCATAAATGTCTTCTTACCATTGATGTAAAAATGGTGCCCCTTAGCGGTAAACTCTCTTATCCCAAAGGTTATAATTTTTTCTGTCATTATTTCTTGTGCAGTCAAGGTAACAGTCATCGTAATAAGATTAGCTTCATATTCACTCCAATAACTAGCACTTAATATCGGATACTCAAAGGTATAGATATTTATTCCTTTATTAATACATACATAATGGCTAATAACTTCATCATACACTTTCAAACTGATTAAACCAGTTCCTGAAGATCTCAAATTGGTTACTTCGACTTTTACAGTTAACTTCTTATCTTTGATATTAGGGTAAATCTGAATATCTTCAAAATAAATGTCATCTTCACCATAAATATACATTTCCCCAATAATTCCGTTCCAATTACCTTGTGTATGTACAGTTGCCATGTGGCTGCCTAAGACAGGACCAGTATAATAATTATCCACTAATACTGTTAAAGTATATACTCCTGCCTCAAGTTTGCCTAATGGATAAATATGGGGTGTAGCGAGGGAGTCATTATCACCTAAGTATTTATCATTTAACCACACACTAGTTTTTTTGGTCCTTTCAAGATGCAAAAAGAGGGTCTTATTATGCATTTCAGGTGTTACTTCAAAAGTCTTTTGATACCATGCTTTACCTTCATATTTATAATTACTGGTTAAACAATCTTCAATATCAGTTCGCGTATTCGGATAACTCTTTTGCTGTTCATCTAGAGTGCTTGGTAGAGTTATTGCTTCGGTTAATTTATGCGAAAACCATTCTTCTCCTAGTCCTTTATTTTCAGGGTCTAAACGATAGTACCAAATACCTTGTAAATCAACTAGCTTCATATTTTCCTCCAATTATAGTGATTCCATAATCTCATCGAGATACTTAATCGCTAATTTGATATCTCTCATTTGCTCGGGACCAGAAATTTCTCGTTCAATCGTTAGACTTCCTTGATAACCTAAAGTATCAAGTTTCTTCAGTAAATTTGGGAAGTTAACGCGTCCTTCACCTAATGGTTTTTCTTTACCTAAATAACGAGGGTCAGTTGGATATTCTCCATCTTTCGCATGAACACCTTTAACATATTCACCGAAGATATCTAGTGCATCCACAGGATTAGCCTTTCCATACATTAAGAGATTAGCAGGATCTAAATTAATACCTAAGTTAGGTAAATTAATATCCATAATTAATCTTTTTAGCGTGATTGGTGTTTCTTGACCAGTTTCAAAAAGTAAGTACTGATTATCATCATGATATGATTTTGCGACATGTCTTAATGCTGTTACTACACCTTGATAGTTGGGGTCAAAGGGGTTTTCGGGAATAAAACCAGCATGAGTAATAATATGACTAACATTGATTAGTTTTGCAAATTTTCCACCTTTTATTAAAGCTTCCATCCGAGCATAACGATAGGTTTCTGGAATTAAACCGAGGGTTAACTGTCCCTCATAGAAGTTCCAAACCCGAGGGCCTGGCCAACCACACCAGAAAGCAGTGATTTCAATACCAATTTCTTCTTTTGCTTCATTAACTAGTTCAGCATAATACTCTGTTAATAAATCCAGATTCCAACAGCCTAATTGACAAGTTTCAATCCCAAAGTCTTTAACCTTGGCAAACTCTTCTTTAATATTATCATTTAAGTATACCATTACTCCTAATTTGAATTTCCGCATGACAATCCTCCTCAAAAAAGAAACTCCTTTTAGTAAAATTAAAGGAGTTTTCTTTATTCTATCATGGTATTTTAGTAAATTCAAGGAGATTAAATATTATATAGATATACTTTGTTCACATATTTCGAAGTCATAACTTGTAAGAGACCACCATAATTTAGCCTAAAGGATATAATATCTCCTACTTTATAATCAGTTTTGGTACAATCTATAATAAGATGGTCACTACTTGCCCCAAGGATTTTTAATCTTTTATCAAGGGGCTCAATATTTTCGGGATAGACATCTTGTTTTCCAATTGCTAAGATAGCTCGGTCCATCATGCCTTTATCTTCATATTGAACAACTCGACCAAACGCATCAAAGCCACGCTCACCTACGGGAAAACTAGGTTTACGTTTTAGTTCAACAATTTGTGCTTTTAAGATAAAGACATCTTGGAAACAATCTTCAAGATATTTACCATATGCCGTTTCCCGTCCTAAAAAGAATGCTTCACCAATTCTTATATTATTTATCCCTTTAGGAATACTTTTACGATATACTAGTGGCAAACTACTGGAATTCCCGCCCGAAATATACGCGAGTTTCATATTAAATGTCCGTTCGATATCTTCCTTTATTCTTACTAAGATACCTAAGTTTTCATTTGTAGGAATAACCGAACCATAACAGGTGAGATTACTACCAATTCCGACCAGACGAATGTTAGGAAGTTCAACGATATGCGTAACAAAATTTAAATAATCACTTGCATGCCATAATCCTTCCCGTAAATCCCCCAAATCAAACATAAGGATTATTTCATGCATTACACGATTAATCCTAGCTGCATAATCTAGTTTCTTAATGGTCTCAAGTTCTGAATTAAGCGAGATATCGCAGTATTTTACAACATCATGGACTTCACTTTCCATCGGAATGCGTAGTAAGACTTTTTTTAGTTTAGTACTAATGTTTTTTAAATTCTCAATCCGACTATCAGCGATATGTGTTACACCACCACAAATGAGATCATTAATTGCTTCTTGATATCCTGCAAGTACTTTGACAACACCGAAAATTGTGGTAATACCTGCTTCCTTACATCTACTGACGATTTGTCTTACGTTGTGGCGTAACTTTTCACCATTGATCTCCACTAAGGGATACATAATCTCACCTACTTTTTAAACTTTTAACTATCAGTTTATAAGCAGCCTCTGGATATTTTAATGATAATACTCCACAACTTGCCATAATATAATCATGATCAATTAGGACTTCTGCTTCTTTAGGTGGCATTAATTTTAACGGATTTTGTGTTTGTAAGACTCTTTGAAGGATTTTTATCCGATTTGGTAGACGTGTGAGAGCACCACCTGTTCCAATCACATATTTAACATTAGTTAAATCCTTTCCTTCCGCATATGTTTGACGACCACTAGCACCATAAATATTACGGAAACTACCAGCATGTCGTTCAAGAGCGATTTTTATCGCTTCATATGTTAATCTTTCTACTAAAGGTAACTGTCTATTATTAGGATAAACTTGATAATTATTAATTATTTCCGTTAGTTCTTTTTCTGTATATTGTAACTCATTAGTTAGGGATTGTAAACCGATTTTATCAATTATACTATGACGATTAATGTAAACACCTAAATCGCCCTCAACAGTTCTTTTCGCAAGTGGTTCAGGACTAATTTGCTTCTTACTTATGTCTTGATTCCCAGGGGTAACAGAATGAAGGTCGGTCGTTGCACCCCCAACATCAAACACGATTAAGTCGCCAATTCTCTCATATAACAAGATAGCACACTCCATCACAGCCCCAGGTGTGGGAATGATGTGGTGATTGACGACTGAGCGAACCTTCTCCATCCCTTGAGCATGTATGATATGCTTTTCAAACACAGACTGGATGATTTCCCGACATTTTAGTACATTAAGTTCATCGATGCGCGGATAGACATTTTCTGTAATGAATAGGTATGCGTCTTGCTGATAATTTCTAAAGATATTCTTTACTTCATCTTGGATTACGCAATTTCCTGCGTAAATGACGGGAATATTTAGACATAAACGTGCAATCATTTCAGAATTATATAGTGCTGTTTCTTTCTCCCCGTAATCAACACCACCAGCAATTAAAATGATGTTAGGTTTAATACTCTTAATCTTGACTAATTCTGTTTCAGTTAGTTTACCGCTGGTAATTAAATGGAGATTAGCTCCAGCACCAAGTGCTGCATTTTGTGCTGCCTTAACAGTCATGTCATATACTAAACCATGAACTGTCATCTTTAAACCACCGGCAGCACTACTAGTCGCATAAATTTCGTCTGCTTCAATTTCCTTGACTCCTAAGTTATGCTTAAGGTCAACTAATGCGGCTTGTAGCCCAATGGTAACATCGCCTTCGAGGACTGTTGTTCGTGCCTGTCCTTGACCAAGGAACTCAGGGTTATCACTTTTTAGATTAGTAAAGGCATTTACTAGAGTAGTTGTACTACCAATTTCATATACTAAAGCATCAACTTTCATTAAGTAACTCTTTCTTCCTTTTCACTAAGAATGAGGCAACATGGCTACCTTTTGTTCCTCGACCAAACCCAGCATCCACACCTTGTTCCTTGGCAAGGTCTGGAGTAACTTGTGTTCCTCCACAAACAATGATTATTCTGTCTCTAATTCCTTTTTCCACAGCCACTTCGTGGAGCTTCTTCATGTTCTTATAATGGATATCATCATGGGAGATAATCGTTGATGCTAATATCGCATCCGCATTTATCTCGATTGCTGCATCAACCAACTTTTCTATTGGTACTGATGTACCTAGATATGTACATTCGATACCATATTTTTCAATACCGCCATGCTTAATATCAATAATCTCTCTAAGTCCCACAGAATGTTCATCCTCACCAATTGTTGCAGCTACTATTTTAAATCCATGGGTCTTCACAAATTCCGTAATCTCGGCATCAGTAAGTTCAAAAGGTGGTTCAGGAATCACGAGGTCATTCACATCAATATCAAAGGTTACTTTCCCTTTAAATTGAATTCTTGTTCCTTCACTTGGATGTAATACTTCACGATGAATCACTTCGACATCTTCAAGATTCATCTTCTTACCAATTTCGATGGCTGCATATTCAGCTGTCCTTGCGTCCGTTGGTAAGACTAAATCAACCATTACGGTACCATCACCTAACCATTCAACTTCAGGTTTGAGTAAAGAAGTCGAACGGTATTTTTCTGTTTCTGCTAATCTATGATATACATTATCATTTTCATCCAACTCATCAATAAAAATGATTTTTTCTCGCTTTTCAAAAGTACAACCATCAATTAAGGCACTGGGATTATGGACTAGATTGGGATCATATTGACTAACATTGTTATAACCGAAATGTGCTGTAACTGGTGCTAGATAGTCTTCATCCCGTTTATATACAGTATTGGCGGCGATTCCACCATCAATTTTCCGTGCTATACCATCACCATTACGTTCTGGATAATAGCCTGAATCGATGAAAAAGCCTAAGTTTACAGCATTAAAATAACCACCAACAGCTAGAATCTCTTCTAAGAATAGTACTGCTCGTTCTTTTAATTCTCTTACCTTCTCCCTTAAATAACCTGTTTCTTTTAATTCCACCATTTCCATTAAACCATCAAGTCCGATTAAGACTTGTTTAGCGGTATCAATGGCTTCAACATTATACATATGCCAAGGCACATTTCTTCCCTCATCAGGAGTAATGGTGGATTGAATATCGCAACTTGTAAGTTTGGAGATTAAAAGGTTTAGTACATGGGTTACAGTAGCTTCCCTTGTCGATGATTCCATATATTTCGTATTCATTTGCGCTCTAATGCGGAAGCCTTTAAATAGTTCTCTTAACGCTACCGCATAAGGGAGATTAATCCGTAAATCAGGTGCTGGTGGCGCAATGGGGGGAACAGTAGAAAGCGCAATATATTCTTTCCTCATACCAGCTCTAAGTGAATACATACAGTTTATCGCATGTTGGACCAGTAATTCTGGCATGACCTTCCAAGCAACTTTAGCCGTCGCATTGGCATTATGCGCTCCATCTATTTGTAACATGTTAGCATAAGCCATAATTTTTTTACTTTCAGCTGCATCAACAAAGCTTCTTACCATGTTGATGTTACGATAAAGGACATTATATTGTGGGTCTTGATGGGCTCCATTAACACCTTCATCCGCAAACATAACCGCAATTTCTGGACCTGCTACACCAGAAACATATGAATGATAATTGATTGGTCTTCCTACTTCCTCTTCAATTAAATCGAGTGCTTTCCTTTGAATTCTTACTTGCTTTCTTGTAATAGGTACCCCACCAACCCCTTGTGGTGTACCTTCAATCAAACCATCAAAATGACTTTGTCCAGCCGTGCGGATAACCATAATATGATCAGCTCCATGAACGGCCGCCATGCGCATCCGCCGAATATCATCCTCAAAGCGACCTGAGGCGATTTCTGTAGTAATTACTGGTAAGGGTTGCGGATCGATATTATTGAAGTATTTTGAACTAGGTAAGCCGACACTCTGCTTGAGGGGGGTAGATACTTCTAAATACTCATATCCATCCATGTTAAGATGAGGTTCATGTTTCCGCCAAGTCCAACCACGACGTTTAGGTTGGTAATGTTCAATATCTTTCATTAATTCTCTAATATCAAGTTTCTTGTTGAGATCAAGTTTCACTTCTTCATCACCCCAAACCCCTCTAACACTTCCTCCCAGTACTTATCCTCAATCAGGGCAAGTCCAGCTTCTCTAATACTTATCCCTTTTAATTTGGCAAGCTTATAGACTACATGACCTGCCCCCTTACCTATTAAATGATGATCGATGACTTTATCAACTAAGGTTTTTGCTTCTAGGCTAGAAAAACCCATTCTTAGTAATACACTACGTTCAATCGAAGGTGTTGTATGGGTATAGGCTAGGTCAATGAGGGGTGAAACGACTTGTTCTGCTAATTTCCAAAAATAATCATGGAGTTCTTCATCAGATAGATTTTTTAGGTGCTCTCTTCTTTCTTCAAAATCGTCTAGCCGTGTATTAATCTTATCCAAGTTAGATCACCTCTTTATTTAACTCTTTAAGACAGTTAAGGACAAAGGTTTCCCGCTCATTAACTTCCTCACAAAGGAAATTTACATCATCCTTTGTCAACTCTTTAACTTCACCACAAAGATTCTTGATACATGATTTCTTTATATGTGTTAAATCTAATTCTTGAGCCTGAATTAGTTCTGGCGTTTTTGGTAAGATAATCGTTTCTCCAGGTACTTCATCACGAGGATCACCAAACATTATCTTGATGCCATTTTCCCGGGCAAAAGCCAGTTGGGCATTATGATGCTTACCAGCTCCGGTATATTCTGTTTCTTGCACCACAATTATTTGGTCCTCGTCAAGTTCTTGCGCAATACTTATGGCTGCCGCAAGCGATGTATTCCCTGCTGGTCCTCGTTCCATTCCTTCAAGGGTAGCTAACATTTCAGTCACAAAGAAGACTTCACCTTGATTAACTGTCACATATCGATCTAAATAGCGTAATGGTCTTGCAGCACTGCGAGGAACATCGCTCCGATCAGGATAGGTAGAAAATGGGATACCAAAACCAGTATGACCAGTTGTAAAGGATTTTCGGTTAAATTGAGTATCACTGGCCATATGGAGACCTTTTAAGTTAACAGAAGCAGCTACTAACTCCACTTTTTTATCAGTAGCTTGCCGAATTCCTCTGGCTGTACCTGTGACGTTGCCACCCCCAGCATTGGTACAAATAACCACATCAGGTACTTTACCAGTTTGGGCTTCACATTGTTTTACTAATTCATATCCTAAAGTTTCAATGCCTTTGATTGCATAAGGTGTATATAAAGAAGCATTGAAATAACCAGTTTCTTCGAGTAGTAGTAAAAAGGTATAAAAGAGTTCTGGTCCAACACTTAATTGGACAACCTCCGCTCCAAAGGCTTCACATTTTCGTGCTTTCTCAATTATCTCTGGTTGCCCAACACCTTTGGAGTCAAAACATTCTTGGACCACGATACATTTTAATCCATGCTTAGCGCTTTGACTTGCAACTGCAGCCCCATAATTACCACTCGTAGCAGTAATAACCCCTTTAAAGCCTAGTCTTTTCGCATGGTAACAACTTAGAGAAGCTCTTCTTGCTTTAAAACTACCAGAATCATTTTGAGCTTCATCTTTAACAAAGATTCTTGCCCCTTTACCTGGTTTAGCTAACTTTCTCACTAACTTTGTTATATTTTTTAACTCCTTTAAAGGAGTATTTCCTACACCAAACTCACGTTGAATTGCCATCACTTCTTCTAAAGTGTAGGACGCTTCTTGCATCATCCGTTCATAATCAAAACTAATCTTACTAAAAGCAAAATTGTCATAATCAATCCCGACACTTCTTTTCATAATGGCATTTTTTCTTGCCATAACTCCTTGGTATGATTTATCAAGCATAATCATCATCCCTTAAATAGGATCTAACCATTTGGGAGACAATAACTATTTCTGGCACAAACTCACCAAAGCTATGGCTATAATGAGGGTTAACCATAACTAGAGTTCCTCTTTCGATTCGCTTTGTTAATGTTTTGATGGTTACTTCTTCGCCTAGTTCAGCATCTTCTTCGAGAAACCCCTTAACCCACATTTCTAAGGGTACCTTCTTGGTATCTTCAGGAACTAATGGGGAGCGTTCTTCTGGTCTTAAAATGGTTTTATGAATTTGGACCCATGAACCTTTCTTAATCTTCATCAATAATCATCTCCCGCACATCACCCATAATAGCTCTCGGTACCGGCAAATCGAGCATTGTTTTTAATCCAGGTCTAGCATTTATAACATGGGGTATCATGTTAACACACATCGCTATGGTGCCAATCCCGCCATCAACTTCTGGTTTAATCGCCATATTTACAGGAGGATTTCCTTTTAAAGTAATATAATCTCCAGTTTCCACCCCACCTAATTGGGGTTCAATTTGTTGGGGATGATGCATTTTAATCTTTATCTCATCATCAATATAACCATATCCTTCCATGTTAACGCCACACACATCGAAAGCTTTCGCAAATCCATAAGCGCTCTTCCGATCAACTTCTGTAATGATGGGTTCCATGGATTGGGTAAAATTACTTAGTTTCCAACCTAACGCATCCGCAATCATCTTAATACTTTCTCTAAAGCCTACATGCCCAGCTAGTTTACCTTTTTCTTTCTTACTATGAAACTCAGCAACTGATAGTCCGACGCCTTGTTCCTCCATTACTGCTTCCCCAAATGGTGATAAACTGTTGATGCGACTCACTTCGATACTTTCAACTTCTTCCATAACTCCAGATAGACAAACAACAAGTAAATCCATCATCATGCCCGGATTAATTCCTGTTCCTAAGACAGTTACAGCATTTGCTTTAGCTAATCGATCTAGTTCCTCAGCTAAATCGGGATTATTGGCTTTAGGATAGACCATTTCTTCTGCTGTGGAAATCACATTTATTTTCTTTTCTACAAGAAACTTGATTTTGGGAAAAGCTTTTTGGGTAAAGGAATCAGTTGCGAGTAAGCAAATATCAGCACATTTTTCGGTTACAACTTCTTCAATATTACCCTTAACAACCACATCTGGATGCTCATCCTTATCCATATTTAGTAAGGTAAAGATGCTTTTACCGATATATTCGGGGTTTTTATCACAGACACCGACAATTTCAAAACCTTTTTTCTTAAGTAACATTCTAGCCATGCCACTACCCATGGCTCCAAACCCCCAAATGACCACCTTAACCTTATCATTACGCATAGTATCTCTCCCTATAAAGTTATTTTCGTACCACTCTTACCTTCTAGAGCTTCCTTAGTTTTTTCTAAAGCAGCGATAACAGCTACACGCCCTGTTTTTGATTCCGCAAAATTAATCGATGCTTCAATCTTCGGCAGCATGCTACCTTTGGCGAAGTGTCCTTCGGCAATATAACGCTTTGCATCTTCTACCGTTAAAGTATCAAGAGCTTGTTGATTTTGTTTCATAAAGTTTATCATAACTCGATCTATCGCTGTTAAAATAAAGAGATAATCAGCATCGAGTAACTGAGCGATTAAACTAGAGATAAAATCTTTATCAATAACCGCTGGTACACCGATGAGTTCATCACCTTCTCTAATCACCGGTATACCTCCACCACCACCAGCGATGACGATGTGGCCATTTTCTACTAATGTCCTTATCACATTTTTTTCAATTACATCTATTGGTTTTGGACTTGGTACTACTCTTCGCCAACCTCTGCCAGCATCTTCTTTATATATATATCCTAGGGTTTCTGCCCGTCTTTTTGCTTCTTCTTCCGTTAAAAATGCGCCAATTGGTTTTGATGGATTAGTAAATGCCGAGTCATTTTGATCAACCAAGACTTGTGTAACCACGGTCACAATACTCTTATCGATGTTTTGTTTTCTTAACTCAGCATATAATGCATTTTGAAGGTGATAACCAATATATCCTTGACTCATCGCTCCGCATTCTGGGAAAGGCATATCTGGTATTTCCTTCCCATTTTTGGAAGCTAACTCAAAGGCTAGATTAATCATACCTACTTGTGGACCATTACCATGCGTGATAATAACTTCATGACCTTCTTTAATTAGATGAACTAAGGCTTGTGCTGTATTTTTCACAAGATATAACTGTTCTTGGGGTGTATTACCGAGCGCATTTCCCCCTAATGCGACTACCATCCGTGCCATTTAAAAACCTCCTAACATCCTAATGTTGCTAACATTACTGCTTTAATGGTATGAAGTCGATTTTCAGCTTCATCAAAAACAACTGAGTGTTTTGATTCAAAGACTTCATCAGTTACTTCCATACTATCTAATCCAAACTTTTCATAGATTTGCTTACCAATTGTTGTACCTAAATCATGGAAACTTGGTAAACAATGCATAAAGATTACATCAGGATGTGCATTATTAATTACATCCCAATTGACTTGATAAGGTTTTAATAAATTAATCCTTTCTTCCCATACACTATCAGGTTCTCCCATTGATACCCACACATCTGTATATATCACATCAGCGTCTTTCGTACCTTCTTTAACATCTTCTGTGAAGGTAAGCTTCGCTCCTGAAAATTCTGAGAGTTTCAGACAGGCTTCAACTAAAGTTGGGTCTGGCCATAAATGTTTAGGACCAACAGCACGAAAATCTAATCCTAATTTTGCGGAACCAACCATTAAAGAATTCGCCACATTATTCCGAGCATCGCCTAAGAAGGCAAGTTTAATTCCTTTTAAATAACCCTTATGCTCGATGATAGTCATGAAATCTGCTAAAATCTGGGTCGGATGAAACTTATCAGTTAAGCCATTCCATACAGGTACTCCAGAATACTTAGCTAAGAGTTCTACTGTTTCTTGCGCAAAACCACGGTACTCAATCCCATCATACATTCTTCCTAGTACCCTAGCGGTATCTTTGATACTTTCCTTCTTTCCCATTTGACTACCTGTTGGTCCTAAGTAGGTGACATTCATTCCTAAATCATAAGCACCTACTTCAAAAGCACAGCGAGTACGGGTGGAATCCTTTTCGAATAAAAGAACAATGTTTTTTCCCTTAAGTTGTGGTTGCGGTATCCCCGTCATCTTTGCTTTTTTTAGATTAAATGCAAGGTCTAATAGGTAAGTGATTTCTTGTGGTGTAAAATCAAGTAATGTCAAAAAACTTCTTCCTCTTAAATTTACTGGCATCAAAACTCCTCCTCATATGTTATATGTTATCTCTAATCAGTGGCATACTCATACAACGAGGTCCCCCGCGTCCTCGTGATAGTTCACTTGCGATAATTGGATAAACCTTAACTCCCTGTTTATCTAACAACTCATTCGTGACATAATTCCTCGCATAGACAATGACTTCACCAGGCGCAATCGCTAATGTATTAGCACCATCATTCCACTGTTCTCTACCACTGGTAATTTCATCATCTCCACCACAAGGAATTAAAGTGATATCTTTATGAAGATATTTTCTTAAAATCTCATCTAAATGACAAACAATGGGCTTAACATGTAGTTTACCATAACGGTCTTTATCCCGCGTTAGTTCAAAAACTTTAAAGTCCATATTGATTTGACTATGCATCGTAAACTTATCGTAGTCTACAGCGGTAAACACGGTATCTAGGTGCATAAAGGCTCTAGTCTTAGGTATATCAAAGGCTAGAACCACTTCAAAACTGGTTTCATAATTATAGAAAAGATTTTTAGCCAACGTTTCAATCGCAAACGGGTGCGTTCTTTGACTTACGCCTACCGCCAAAACTTTATCTGACAATACTAAGATATCGCCACCTTCTAAAGAGAAGGTTAAATCTCTGTCATAATAACGAGCAAACTTATCCGCAAAGTCCTTATGATAGCGGAAGATATAATCAGCATATATCGATTCTCTACTCCTAGTTTGGGTAAACATTTTATTAATCGTGATACCCTCTCCTACTGTTGAAAAGGGGTCACGCATGAAGTAGAGATTGGGCATGGGATCACAAACAAATGGATAATCACTAATATAGTCGCTTAAAGTCCGTTTTTGAAAATTGGGAACTTCCTTTTTTCTAATCCCCGCCATCGTTTTATCAATCATTTCTTTAGTAGATAATGATAGTAAATAATCAGTTAATACTCCCCTTAAAGTTTCACTTACCACATGGGATTCATGTAAGAACTGATCAATGAACTGTAGTTTAATATTAATATCTTGATCTAGGGTTTCACTAATTAAATCTTCTAAATAGACGACTTCAACCCCTTTACTTTTAAGTAAATGGGCAAATTCATCATGTTCTTTTTGCGCTTGTTCAAGCCAAGGAATATCATCAAATAACAATCTTTCCAACCACTCAGGTTTCAGATGCTCTAATTCCTTTCCTGGTCTATGTAAGAGCACTTTGCGGAGCCTACCAATTTCATTATAGACGTTAATGCGTCCCAAAAAATCACCCCATTCTTAATCTATTGGTTTTAGGCGTGCTGTAAAGTGTCTTAAAACTGGTGGTTCATATTCAAACTCTAATCCCTTTAATGTTTCTCTTCTCTTATAAACTTCGATAACAGCATCAGCGACCACATCTAAATGAGCGTAGGTATAAACGCGGCGTGGAATCGTAAGACGCATAAATTCTAAGGGACTTTCGAGGTTTTCTTTAGTATCAGGGTCCCTTCCTAATAAAAATGAACCGATTTCCACTGCCCTTACCCCCGCTTCTAAATATAACTCATTGACTACTGCTTGTGCTGGAAATTGGTAATATGGAATGTGAGGGCAAATCTTCTTACAATCAACAAATACTGCATGCCCACCAACTGGATATTGAATTGGTATTCCAGCTTCTAATAGGCGATCACCTAAATAGCGAACTTGATCATAGCGATGATTTAAGTAGTCTAATTCTAATGCTTCCTCTAGTCCTACCGCTAGAGCTTCCATATCGCGACCAGCGAGTCCTCCATAGGTAGGAAAACCTTCTAGTGGTACAATATAAGTTCGACATTTTTGATATAACTCTTCATCATCTTTGATAACAATGAGACCACCGATATTTACTAAACCATCCTTTTTAGCACTCATGAGGAAGATATCCCCATAACTGCACATTTCCTTTGCAATCTCTCTAATTGATTTATCTTTAAACTCTCTTTCTCTTAATTTAATGAAATAAGCATTTTCGGCATATCGTGCTCCATCAATAATAACTTTAATTCCATACTTATCGGCTATTTTTCTAACCCCACGGATATTCTCCATGCTTACAGGTTGTCCACCAGCAGAGTTATTAGTTACTGTGATGATTATACCAGCGATATTTTCCTTTCCCTTTTCAATAATTGCTTCTTCTAATTTAGTTAAATCAAAATTACCTTTAAAAGGATGATATTTCTCAGTTTCAAAACATTCAGGAATCACACAATCAATGGCTCTAGCACCAGCAAGTTCTACATGTGCTTTAGTAGTGTCAAAATGCATGTTACTGATATAGTACATGCCCTGATGCTTAACTAGTAGCGGTAAGACAACTTGTTCCGCCCCCCTACCTTGATGAGCAGGTATCATATATTTATAGCCTGTTATTTCTCTTACAACCTTTTCCAATCGATAAAAACTACGACTTCCCGCATAGGCCTCATCACCAAGCATTAAGGCTGCCCATTGATTTTGGCTAATAGCACCAGTACCACTATCAGTTAATAGGTCAATATAGACATCCTCACTCCTTAACGCAAAGGGATTGTAACCACATTCCTTTAGTAGTTCTTCTCTTTCTTCTCTAGTAGTCATCCTAATCGGCTCAACCATCTTAATGCGATAAGGAGGAGCCATGTACTTATGTTCCATATTTACCCTTCCTTTCATATAAAAACGCTTTCATCTAATTATATCAAATATTGCCTATTTCCTCAATTGAGTTTGGGTATTTTTCTGAAACTTCATTAATTCTATTATAAATTAAGAGACTTAGCTTATTTACTCGAAAAAGATCATAAAAAAAGATGTTACAACCATACCTAAGTGTAACATCTAGCAAAATATATATAATAAATAGATGAATACGAATTGGGAAAAACTTATTATCATCTTGAACTCCTAACTACTAAATGTATGAATTTCCCCGTATTTCAGATAAAACTTCAAAATGGTAATCCATTTGAGTTTAGTGTGCATTAATATTCCTCAAAGGATCAAGAAGAAAATGTGATTAAGAGTGATTGGATTATCTTAATTACTAAAATACCCATATGTGGGAATTGCTTGTTTTAACTAGTATCTATCAAAAAATTAGAGCCAATAGAATTAATCTATAGGCACTACTTTTTTATAAACCAAAATAAGTTTTCGCATTATAGTAACAAATATCTTCAACAATCTTCTTTAACAATGTTTCATTATTAGGATATAAGCCTTGTTCAACCCAATCACCGATAATGTTACATAAAATGCGGCGGAAATATTCATGTCTCGGATAACTTAAGAAACTGCGGGAATCAGTTAACATACCTACAAATTTACTTAAAAGACCAACATTTGCCAAAGTCTTCATTTGGAGGATCATGCCATCGATATGGTCATTGAACCACCATGCACTACCAAGCTGTAGTTTACCAGGAATCTTCCCATCTTGGAAACTACCCATGAGTGTTCCTAGTAAATCTAAATCAGTAGGATTTAAAGAATAAAGTATTGTTTTAGGTAGACTATCTTGTTGTTCTAACTTATCAAGAAGTCTTTGCAAGTTATGAATATTCACATTAGTATTTATGACATCGAATCCTGTATCCGGTCCTAACTCCAAAAATCGCTTCGAATTGACATTTCTAAAAGCTGCCATATGTAGTTGCATCGCCCAGTTTCTTTTCGCATATTCTTTACCTAGGAATACCATGATATATGCTTTATACTTTGCAACTTCTAAATCACTAAGATTATAACCTGTAATTCTCCTCGATAAGATAGTCCTAATTTCATCTTCCGTATAGTCTTCAAACATGACAACTTCTAGTGAATGGTCGGAGATGCGGCAACCTACCTCGTGGAAGTAATTTATCCTATTCACTAATGCCTGTTCTAAACTAGTAAGATCACTTATTCGAATCCCTGAAACATCACTTAATTTTTTAAGGTAATCAAGATACCCTTCTTTTTCTATATAAATTACTTTATCCGGTCTAAATGTTGGTAAGACTTTTATCTTATCATATTCTTTCTTAAGCTTAAGATGATACTCTAAAGTATCTACCGGATCATCTGTAGTACAGACAAGTTCCACATTACTTCTTTCCATGAGTCTTCTAGGAGTAAAATCATCACTCTGTAACATTAAGTTACATTTTTCATAAATAGTATGAGCATTACTAGGATTAAGAACTTCATAAATATTAAAGAAACGTTGTAATTCTAGCATTGTCCAATGGAATAAAGGATTACCAATCGCATTTGGTATGACTTCCGCCCACTTCGCAAAACGTTCCCAAGAAGTTGCATTACCAGTGATATATTTTTCCTCTATTCCAAAGGCGCGCATTAACCGCCATTTATAGTGATCCCCAGTTGTACCTCTACCTAACCAAAGTTCAGTGATATTAGCATATTTCTTATTCTCATAAATTTCCTTTGGGTTTAGATGACAATGGTAATCAATAATTGGTAACTTTTTCGCATATTCATGATATAGTTTTTGTGCAGTTTCTGTATTAAGCAAAAAATTCTCATTTAAGAATGGCTTCACCTTATAACTCCCCTATAAAAAATACTTTATATACTAAAAGGATAACAAGATGTTATCCTTTTACAAATTATTAATGTGCTAAGTTGTCGGTCTATCTCTTTGTAAATATTAATGACCTGCACATTAGATTAGGTCGATTACTAATGCAATACTATTTTAAGATGTTTACATAAAGGATAGACTTAAATTCTTGTTTAAAAGATATTTTCATCCATATGTAAGTTATTTGTTTACTATATAAAAGTGGATAGATTTATATGATATTGGCTTCATATTTAGATATATGAAGCCAATATCTTAATTTATCTTTATTATTGTAATTTTTCTTTAACAGCAGCTTGTGCAGCAGCTAAGCGTGCAATTGGTACACGGAATGGTGAGCAGGAAACATATGTTAATCCTGTACGATGGCAGAATTCAACTGAGTTAGGTTCGCCACCATGTTCACCACAGATACCTAATTTGATGTTTGGATTAGCAACTTGGCCTAATTTAACAGCATGTTCTACTAATTTACCAACACCATTTTGGTCTAATACTTGGAATGGATCCTTTTCAAAGATACCTTTTGCAAGATATTCATCTAAGAATTTATGGCTATCATCACGTGAGAAACCATAAGTCATTTGTGTTAAGTCGTTAGTACCGAAACTGAAGAAGTCAGCAACGCTACCAATTTCATCAGCTAGGAGAGCACCACGTGGTGTTTCGATCATTGTACCAATAGTGTATGGTACAGTAACACCTTTTTCTGTGAATACAGCATCGATTTCTTTTACAAGGACATTCTTAACATATGTGAATTCAGCTTTATCAACTGTTAATGGAATCATGATTTCTGGAGTAACATCAATACCTTCAGCTTTTAATTCTAACGCAGCAAGAATAATAGCACGAACTTGCATTGCGTAGATTTCTGGGAAGGTTACAGCAAGACGGCAACCACGATGACCTAACATTGGGTTGAATTCTTCAAGTGATTCTGCACGTCTCTTGATTTCTTCAATAGTCAAGTTCATTTCTTTTGCGATTACTTGCATTTCTGCATCTGTCTTAGGTAAGAATTCATGTAATGGTGGGTCTAATAGACGAACAGTAACTGGTAAGCCTTGCATTACACGGAAGATATCAACAAAGTCTTGTTTTTGGAAACCAAGGATCTTGTCCAATGCAACTTGGCGTTCTTCTACAGTGTTAGATAAGATCATCTTTCTAACTTCTAAGATGCGGTCTTCAGCGAAGAACATATGCTCTGTACGGCAAAGACCGATACCTTCAGCACCTAAGTTAAGAGCTTGTTTAGCATCTTTTGGTGTATCAGCATTAGCTCTAACCTTGAGACGTCTTACTTCGTCTACCCAACTCATGAATTTAGCATATTTATCAGAAACAATCGTATCAACAGTTGGAATATGACCTAAATATACGTTACCTGTTGTACCATCGATTGAGAGGAAGTCGCCTTCTTTAATTGCTAAGTCACCAACATAAGCGACTTTATTTTCTTCATCAACTTTGAAATCACTGCATCCAGCAACGCAGCATTTACCCATACCACGTGCAACTACAGCAGCATGGCTAGTCATACCACCACGGCTTGTTAAGATACCTACTGCACTAATCATACCTTCGATATCTTCTGGTGATGTTTCAAGACGCACTAAGATAGCGTCAACACCTTGTTCTTTAGCAGCTTTAACATCTTCAGCGGTGAAGTATACTCTACCACTGGCAGCACCTGGAGATGCAGGTAAACCTTTTGCGAGTGGTTTATGTTCTTTTAATGCTTTAGGGTCAAATGATGGGTGTAATAATTGGTCTAATTGTTTAGCGTCGACTCTTAAGATAGCTTCTTCTTTAGAGATTTTACCTTCTTCAACCATGTCAACCGCAATGTTAATCGCAGCTGTTACTGTACGTTTACCACTACGTGTTTGTAAGATGAATAATTTGCCTTCTTCAATAGTGAACTCGATATCTTGCATATCACGATAATGGTCTTCAAGGATTTGCATGATACGTACGAATTCTTTATATACTTCAGGTTGATCTTGTTCTAATGCCGCAATTGGTTTTGGTGTTCTGGCCCCACTAACTACGTCTTCACCTTGTGCATTAATTAAGTATTCACCAAAGAATTGTTTGTCGCCGTTAGCTGGGTTACGTGTGAAGGCAACACCTGTACCACTCTTGTCACCCATGTTACCGAAGACCATTGATTGAACGTTTACGGCTGTACCTAAGTTGTGAGGAATATCGTTAAGGTTACGATAAACGATAGCTCTTGGGTTATTCCAAGATTTAAATACTGCTTCGATAGCTAAATATAATTGTTGAATTGGTTCTTGAGGGAATTCTTCGCCTAGTTCTTTTTTGTATAATTCTTTGAATTCAACGACGATGTTCTTTAAGTCTTGTTCTGTTAAATCAAGGTCAGTTGTATAATGTTTTTCTTCCTTAACTCTGTCTAAAATAGCTTCGAATTTGCTAGAAGAAACACCCATAACAACGTTGGAGAACATTTGGATGAAACGGCGATAGCAGTCATAAGCGAAGCGTGGGTTATTAGTTTTGGTTGCTAAGCCTTGTACACTAACATCGTTTAAACCTAAGTTTAAGATAGTGTCCATCATACCAGGCATGGATACTGGTGCACCAGAACGTACTGATACTAATAATGGATTTGTAGGGTCACCGAATTTTTTACCTGTTTCTTTTTCTAAGTTAGCAAGTGCTTCATTTACTTCTTGTTTTAATTCGTCCCATAATTTTTGGCCTTTTTCATAGAATAAATGGCAAGTTTTAGTTGTAATAGTGAAACCTTGTGGTACGTTTAAACCAATGCCTACCATTTCGGCAAGATTGGCACCTTTACCACCAAGTAAAGCTTTACCTAAACCTTTGCCTTCTTTAAAACTGTAAACGTTCTTCATAAATCATTCTCCTTTTACGTGATATAGTTTTATTT
>JAAYWZ010000043.1 GCA_012516175.1 Bacilli bacterium | reverse complement strand
TCAGCTGTATAATCGCCAGTGATGTATAATGTTACAGCAACCCAATCTAAGTAGTAATCTGGCATACCAACATAAGCTATAAAGAATGTTAGGGAGTATTCACCGCTTGTACCAAATTCTATGTAGTCACAATAACAACGTAATATATAGTAGTCAAGATCTAGTTGATTACCTTTATCATCATAGAGAGCAATTACATAATCTGCGGGATTTAACTCCGTGACACTCTTATCGATAATAATAATACCATCATTTTCAACGATAATATCAATATATTCTGGTTTGATATAATTTTTATCAGTAACACGGATGGTTCCTTCAAATGTACTAAGGAGATTACCATCTAAATCTCTAATGATAAGGTAAATATCATACTCACCTGGCCGGCTAAAGTTAATATTTCCTTCATACTCAATAATGTAGTCAGTATTTACTGACAGTTTTTCACGCGTAGCAGTATTATATACTTCAACAACCTCGCTGATATCACTGATATTATCACTAATGTCAATTGTCTTCTTAATATCTAATGTATATTTACTTACTACATAAATAACATGTTTAGTTACCGAAATAAGCCGTTCATTATCATCATATAGATAGATGTCTACTTCATATTTACCAGGAAGAGTTTTATCAAATTCATCAAAGTCAATGAAGTATCCTTCCGTAAGACGATTATTATTTTGGTCATATACTCCTTCGACGAGCATATCTAAACTGAAATCAGGATCATTCAAGTATACATAGCGATAGTGATTAACTCTAAGTATCATTTGCGGTTTTTCATACACATAGAGATTATCTTGGGCAACAAATTTACCTTCATGCATTAGTTTATAAATGAAATAGTTAATATTCACTTCATCAGTATCTACTATAGTATCTACTATTTCTGGAGAAACTAAGACTTCATAACCTGGTTTATTATCAATTCGCTCGCCATTTTGATATATGCCTAAGAGAAAATCATAAGGATCTACTTCAGCAAACTGATCAACAATGACAAAGGGGCTAATAAAGTGGAAGGTGAAATCATTGATAACCTTTATATTAACTTTAGATTCGAAGACGATTTCATCATCTTTTAAGAATACTACTGTTATATAATAATTATGAGTTATATCAAAATTAATTTGATCTTCGTATTCTATGGTGAATTCATCAACAGGTATTTCAACGAAACCATTTGGACCTAAGTAATAGATGTTACTAATAAAATCTTTAATGTTGAATGTTTCACTTGTATACTCGCCTTGTTTTATCGTGGTATTTTTCCAAATCACTCCATAACCCGCTTCATATGTAGTTACTGGTACAAGTTCTGAGTAGACGATATTATCAGCCATATCCTTTATAAATACTTCAACAAAATATGTTCCTGGTCGATAGTTTTCAATACGAGGATAAATTTTCACAATTATATCAGAACCAATTTCTAATTCTTGACCATCTTTAGTTACTTTATTAACGATATCATTTACTTGGAATTCAGTTTTATTTGTAGGGAAGTGCAGGTCATGGTAGATAATTTTGTATGAACTTGTTAGTTTGGCATTTACAATCTTCGAAGCTGCAACATAATTTTCATCGGACACAATTACTAAGATATCAAGTGTAGTTGGATCATTATCATAATCATCAGTTAATGGGTAAACTAATAATTCATAACCATTAGATAATATGAAAGTACCAAATGGATAATAAGGTTCATAAATATATTTTGTTATGGTTAATTCTATACCATTTTCATCTTTTACGATTATATCATCGAGTGTCTTACTGAGGAATTTCTCATAAGTAACAACATATGGGTTATCAATTTCAATTGTATAAGCAGTATCATAAACAATGATTAAGAATTCATATTCTCCTAAGTATAATAAGTCATTATATACTTCGAGATAAATATAGTAGAATCCAGGTAAGCTACCATTGAAGTAACTATCTGTATAATAATTAACTGTTTCATCTAGTTGTATCTCTTCGCCATTTTCATCGTATACTTGTAAGAGTTCAAGGAGATTGAAGTTATATGGAAGAGTATTTACTTCATAGAAATACATTAATTTATGAGTAATCTGATAATTTTCTCTTGTTAGAAAAATTTCAACGGTTTCGCTATATACAATATTATCTTGGTATAATAAATTGTAAGTTACTTCATTATACCCAAAGTATTGGAGATAGTTATTACTAACAATTGATAATTGATATTCATCACCTAAAGATATTTCTCTACCAAATCGGTCAACTACCTTTACAACTAAATTACGTAAATCTAATACATTGTTTAATATGCTTAATCTTATAGTTAAATCATCTACAAAGATAATATCATAGTCTGATATTTCTTCGACAATTTCAACAGTTACTGTTGTTATGTAATATGTTATATCATTTTTAACTAATCTTACTTCTATAATTTGTGATTCAAACACTCCCGTATCAACATCAGTTGCGATCACATTAAAACCTGTTTCTTCATTACCTTGATAATCAACGATTTTTAATACATAATCATTGATATTAAACTCACTGTTGTATAATACTTGAATAATATCTGGAAATTCAATGTGATAATAATAGCCAAATTCAATTGTTTTTGTGACTTTACGAACTGGGCGGTCATTTTTCACTAAGGAGTATTCAATTACTCGTTTATCTAATTGCTCATCTAATACTTCGAAAGTGATTGACAAATCATTTTCTTCAAGATTTACTACATTTCCTTTACTGTCAACTACCTTGACAAACTCTAAAATATTACAAGTGAATCCTACATAACAAATCTTATCGACATCGACAAAATCATAGAGATATTGGACGTCGATTTGAATACTATCTTCAAAGACTTCGGTTTCACCATCAAATAATACATACTCAATAGTTTGCTTACCGATTTGGGTGATATCTAAGTTATTGTTTACTTTTACTGTTAAGTTTGTTACTTGTTCATTTTTATAGTTGTAAATTGCTTCAATATAGTTATTGATGTTAAATAATTCATTATAGCCATGAATTAATGATTCTTTAAAGACAACCCGATATTCATCGACAACTTCAATTTCAACAGTTGCAGTGTCTTCTTCATTATTATTGA
>JAAYWZ010000042.1 GCA_012516175.1 Bacilli bacterium | reverse complement strand
TTGTAAATGGTTTTGAATTTTTCTTTTTTATACCCTAATTCAACATGAACATCAGTACTAGAATCGGAATTACTTAAGATATAAGTTGTAAACCTTGATAATTTCGCACATAAGCGGGCAATTTTCACCGTTAAGGTCTTATTATTACCCTCTTCCACATTACTTTGCCTAATACCCCAGATAATTATCTTAATTCCCATTAACTTACCAATGATTAAGCCAAACAAATTCGCATGATAAAGCCATGTTTGAAGCACATCTGTATCTTTTAGTGCTTTGATTAAGTTAAAAGTAGCTTTAGGTAAGTACCAAGGCTTCTTTAAATTAAGGGTGCTAACCTTAATTCCAAGCGCCTTTATCTTCGTACCATAATAACCTTCATCTCCCATGGAGATGACTTGTAAATCATACTTATCATAATTAGCATATTTTAAAATCTTATAAAGCATACTTTCGGCGCCACCATTACCCAAGCCTGTGATTAAGTGAGTTACTTTAATTCTTGTCTTTGTTTCTTCTTTAGCCTTTATTAATGTTACTTGATTTAATCCTAATAAGACAAACATGAAAGTGTTAATGGCGCCAATCTTTAAGAAAGAAAATTCAAAAAACTGACCAATAAAGAATGCTATATAAAAACCATTAAACATGAGTAAGGTATGATAATGAGAAGTTATTTTCTTCATTAACCGGTAATTACTAACCACTAACATTATCATCCAACTTATAAGGATAATGAATGCCAAGATTCCCATTTCCCATAATAACCCTAAATACATATTATGAGTACTCGTGATTTGGGTCGAATAATAATCATGTAAATAGACACCGCTACTACCGAAACCAATCCCAAAAAAGGAGTTTTCTCTAATCGAGTTAAGAATAAAACTCCAGATATCCATTCTTCCTGTTAATCCTTGATTTAACCTTAAGAGATTGATCATAAATTCGGTTTTGATAATAAAAGCTAAGACAAGAGCACTTATGATGGTAATATTAATAATACTGAAGATTCTTATTAAGAACTTATCAAGATGTTTAAAGTGTAGTAGTAAATATAAATATAAGATACCTACCATCATAATACTGTTTCTACTTAAAGATACTAGTAATCCTAATCCAATAATCCCATAGCAGATAAAATATAATAAGCGTTTCTTTAAGTTTTTAGTATTAAGTACATAAAAAGTAATTATAAAGAAGGCAATAAACCCATATTCTCCTAAGGCATTAGGATTATCTAAGATTGAGGCATAGCGGTAATTATCAGTTAAGACATTGGGAATAATCCCAAAGAAATAATCGAACTTAAAAATGGCACCAATTATCCCTAATAGATGGTAGATTAGGAATAACCCTAATAATATTTTGAAACTGTACTTTAGCGTATATTCAGCAGTTAAGCGATATAATAAAGTTATTAGAAGAAAGACGGGGATAATCGTCCATACAAACTCAATACTTCTTCTACCAAGATGAATGAACATGGCATTAAATGATAAGACAAGCATGATAAGCATTAACGGAAAAATAGTTCTAATAAAACTACCTAAATTTAATTTCTTATAGTTTAAAATTAAAACAACAACTATTATCCAACTGAAGATATCATAGAGGATAAAAGTAATACGATTTAGTGGTTCATAATTAACATCAAAAAAACTGAAGGTAAAAAGAAGATATATAATAGATACAATTAATAAGAGCTCTGAAATTATTTTACTTATTGTCGCCTTCATAATTTTTACCTCTTTTTAAGAACTGATAGATAAATTGCGAGAAAGGATGGACTTTTAGAAGTAAAAGAATTATAAGATATAATAATCCAAAAACGAAAACATATAAAGCTAAATAAATAATCAATAGTATTGTCTTATCAGGTAAAATTAAATATCGTTTAATTGAGATAAGAAGAATATATAGTACGGCATTAACAACAATAATCTTAATCACATCAGAAAAATAGCGATTAAATTTAATGTATCTATATTTAATAAT
>JAAYWZ010000041.1 GCA_012516175.1 Bacilli bacterium | reverse complement strand
GATCAAAAGTGATATTATTATCTTTCAAATTAAGTGATTTTAAGATACAATAATTATGAGACATATTTCCACTCCTTGGTTTAGTTTGTTTTGTTCAAATCATATTCTATCAGGGTATTGGAAATATGTCTCACTTTTTTTTTATAAAATATGGTGTGAGTTTATTTACCCACACCAAATATTATAGAACCGTTAATTTGTACCAAATAAAATTAACATAAAAATAGAAGTTGATTTTTTGTCGATATGTGTTATAATTTTTATAAATATTAGAAACTGTAATGTATTTTTTTTCTCACTTTAAAAAGATTTTTTTATAAATTTTTCATCTATTTACAAACATGGTTTTTATGATAAAATATGTAATTTTTTACGGTGTTATCGGATTAAGGGGATATAGGTTAAGATATATTATTAATTGAAATAGATAATAAGATCTTCACAATTTATTTATATTAAATTAGTAATCCAGATATTATGTTTCATATGTATTTTAAATCCCCTAAAAACATGGGTTTTTATATATATGAAAGTAATCTGATATTATAGTATATGTATTTGGGAGATATAAATATGAAGTGGTTAAATACTCGATTATTATTGTTATTTATAGTTGATACAACAATTATTTTGGGTTCTTATATATTATCTTTATTACTAATCACAAACTTTCATGTGTATGATGAAAGCATCATTCGCATATTAGAAAACTTATATTGGATTATCCCAATATATGTTTTTTCCTTTGTGATATTTAGTTTATATAAGAGTCTATGGCGCTATGCATCAGTAGAAGAAGCACTTAACGTATTTTTATCAGTGTTGGTATCATTCGGGTTAATATCTTTAGTTAATGTATTACTTCATGTAAACTTACGAATGAATGTCATTATTATCGCTAATATTATAATCTTTTTGGGGTTAATTGGATTTAGATTTAGTTTTAGAACTTTAAGAGTAGTACATCATTATTGGCAACATAATCAAACCGTAAGAACTTTAATTATCGGTGCTGGTAATGCAGGCACGATGTTAGTAAAAGAGATTAAGTCAAATCCTAAGATGAAGAATAAGGTAGTATGTTTCGTTGATGATGATGTAAATAAAAAAGGTAAAGTCATTCATGGCATAAAAGTAGTAGGTACTACTGATAACTTACCTGAGGTAGTAAATAGATATCGGATTGAAGAAATCATTGTTGCTATGCCAAGTGCTACCAAGATGCAAATCCAACGAATTTTAAAGAAATGTGATGTTGTTAATAAAAAGACAAAGATTCTTCCACCCTTCTATGAAATCATGGACCGCACCTTTGATGTGAAGAAAATCAGAGATGTGCAAATTGAAGACTTACTTGGGAGAGACGAAGTAAAGATAGATGATGCTGGTATCTATGATTTTATTAAAGGTGAAGTTGTCTTAGTTACTGGTGGTGGCGGTTCAATTGGGTCTGAGTTGTGTCGCCAAATCGTTAAATATGAGCCAGCAAAACTAATCATATTTGATATCTATGAGAACAATGCTTATGAGATTCAAAATGAACTGTTGATGCATCAGTTGAAAAATAACAAGACAACTGAACTCATAGTCTTAATTGGTTCGGTTCAAGATGAGAAGCGATTAGATGAAGTATTTAGTAAATATAAACCAACTATCGTTTTCCATGCAGCAGCACATAAGCATGTACCTCTAATGGAAGTAAGTCCGAAAGAAGCAATTAAGAATAATATCTTTGGGACATATAATACCGCTAAGAAAGCT
>JAAYWZ010000040.1 GCA_012516175.1 Bacilli bacterium | reverse complement strand
TTTATAATTAGTATATAAATGTTATATAATTAGTAATAAATACTAAATAAGAGGAGATAAAATGAAAATAGGTTGTATTGAAGCTGGAGGTACAAAATTTGTACTTGCTATTGGTGATGAATTAGGAAATATACTTGAAAAACAAAAATTGATACCAAAACCCCTGAAGAAAATATTGATGAAATAATTAATTTTTTTAAGTCCCATGATATAAAATCCATTGGATTAGGTTGCTTTGGTCCCATTGATTTAAACACTAATTCACCAACTTATGGACATATAACTAATACCCCAAAACAGGCATGGAAAAATTATAATATTCTCGGAACATTAAAAGGTCATTTTAATATTCCTATTGGTTTTGATACTGATGTTAATGCTGCAGCACTTGGTGAAGCGACCTTTGGAAGCGCAAAAGGCATAAAAAATGTCTTATATATTACTGTGGGTACTGGTACTGGTGCTGGTGCTTTAGTTAATGGTGAATTAGTTCATGGCTTATTACATCCAGAAATGGGTCATATCTTTATTAGAAAACACCCTGATGATCTTTTTCCTGGTATTTGTCCATATCATCATGATTGTTTAGAAGGCTTAGCATCAGGAAAAGCTTTAGAAAAAAGATATTTAATTAAAGGTCAAGAACTTACTGATGAATCAGCTTGGCAGCTTGAAGCTTATTATCTAGTTCAAGGAATAATGAATTATATCTTAACCTTATCTCCTGAGTTAATAATTTTAGGTGGTGGAGTATCTAAACAATCAATATTACTAGAATATATTCGGGAATATGTAGTTAAAATGCTTAATGTTTACATCAATTCAAATAAAATACTAAATAATATTAACTCATATATTATTAATCCTAGCCTAGGTGATAACGCTGGGATAATGGGAGCTTTAGCGCTAGGATTAAAAGTAATAGGGGTGAATAAATGATAGAAAATATTGATAAAGAATTAATTGAAATTAAAACGAAAATCAATGAAAAAGAAAATCTAGAACACAAATTAGAAGCTGCTAGACTTGAACTTCAAAAGCTTCACGCAAAAAAAGCAGGCCTTAAAACGCAACTACTTAAGGAACAAAAGGATGTAAAAAGTTTAGAAAAACTCACATTAAAATCAATCTGGTATAGCTTTATTGGTAGTAGAAATGAAAAGCTTCGTAATGAAAGAGAAGAATTAAGTAAGGTTGAATATGAGTATCATTACTTAAATGATATAATTAATCGTCTTCAATCAGAAATTGATTACTATATTGATAAAATCAACAATCTTAAACATTTAGAATCACAATATGAAACATTACTCAAACAAAAAGAAACCATGATTTATAATAATAATCATGAATTATATGAGCCCCTTACAAAACTAAATCAAGAAATCATAAATCTTGAAGCGAATATTAAAGAAATAAATGAAGCATTAATTGCTGGTAAAGAAGTCATAAATGCTTTAGAAGAAATTAAAAAAGCACTAAATAGTGCTAGTGGTTGGGGAACTTGGGATTTATTAGGTGGTGGATTGTTTTCTGATTTAATGAAGCATTCTAAATTAGATGAAGCAGAACGAAAAATCCGCGATTTGCAATATCTATTAAATAAATACAATCGGGAATTAAAAGATATTAATATGCATATAAATATAAATCTTGATATAAGTAGCACCCTGAAATTTTTCGATTTCTTCTTTGATAATATCTTTAGTGATCTTATGGTCCATTCTAAAATCCAACGTGCCCTCGAACAAATTAATAACGCTTATCGTATCATTAATAACCAATTATCTGAACTAGATATAGAGCTAAAAAGAAATACATATAATATTAAGCAAATAT
>JAAYWZ010000039.1 GCA_012516175.1 Bacilli bacterium | reverse complement strand
GTAGAAATTTCGTATTAATAAGTTGAATAGAAAGAGAAAAATGACAATAATTTATATGCTATTGTCATTTTTAAAGAGAAGTATGATATAATTATTTTGCTTTATGATTAAGAAGGAATAGGAGATGTACTAATGGAAGACTTAGGTGCTCTTAAACAAGAAATATCTCAATTATTAAGTAATAGTACACTAGAAATAAAACCTAAAGTAATATATGAAGTTATTAAAAGAATCTTAGATTTAGTATTCGCAATTATTTTATTACCATTCGCTTTAATACTTATACTAATATTTGGAATATTAGTGAAACTAGAGTCAGAAGGACCAATGTTTTATACGCAAATACGCGTGGGAAAGAATGGTAAATTCTTTCGCATATATAAGATTAGATCAATGTATAAGAATGCCGAAAATGGTCATCCATTATGGGCTACAGAGAATGACCCTAGAGTCACCAAAATAGGACGCATCATACGCAAAACCAGGATTGATGAATTACCTCAATTATTTAATGTAATTAGGGGAGAATTAACCTTCGTTGGTCCACGACCTGAGCGCCCTGAGTTTACTCTTGAATTCTCTGAGTATATACCTAACTTTATTGATAGAGTACTTGTAAAACCTGGTTTAACAGGACTTGCACAAGTTAATGGTGGTTATACCATGCTACCAGAAGAGAAGATTAAATGGGATATTAAATACATTAATAATCGATCACTCTGGTTAGATTTCAAAATTCTATTTAAAACAATTTGGGTGGTTATTACAGGTAAAGGTGCATTTTAAAGCATAAGGTGATTTACATGAAAGGTAAGATATTATTCATTGCGCATATGGACTCCCATATTGCCTGCTTTCACCAGCCATTCTTAAAATGGTTTCAAGAACAGGGATTCATCGTCCATGTAGCATCAAATCAAATAGAACAAGCGGGAACTATCAAGTATTATGACCAAAAGTTTCAAGTCGACTTACAAAAATCTCCTTATTCACTCAAAAACATTAAAGCATATAAACAATTAAAGAAAATCATGCTGGATAATAAGTACGATTTAGTACATGTACATACACCAATGGGGAGTATTATTGGTAGGTTAGCTGCTAAAGCTACTAACACCAAACCAGTAATTTATACTGCCCATGGTTTTCATTTTTATCGTGGCGCAAGTTTCATCAATTGGTTATTATATTACCGGATTGAAAAATTATTCTCACGCATTACAAATGAAATTATCGTCATAAATGATGAAGATTATAACATCGCCAAGAAAAGGTTCAATAGAGTATGTAAAATAACTAAAGTCCATGGTGTTGGTGTTGACTTAAAGCACTATTATCCGCAAACTCCGGAAGTTATCGAAACTAATCGGCAAAACTTAGGTTTAAGTAAAGACGATTTTATTCTTACCTGTATTGGAAGATTAGTGAAGGACAAGAATCAAACCTTTATGATAAAAGTAATGAAGGACTTAGTTAAGATTAATAAGAACTTTAAACTATTATTGGTAGGATTAGGTAATAAAAATCTTTACCAAAAACTCATCAATAAATATAATTTAAATGATAATGTCTTTCTTTTGGGTTTTCGAGAAGATATTAATGATATTATAAACTTATCTGATATCATTGTATCATCGAGTCTACATGAAGGGTTACCTCGAAACATCATGGAAGGCATGGCTTGTGGTAAACCTGTCATTGCAACTTCTGTTAGAGGGCATACTGATTTAATTATTGATAATGTGAATGGATATTTATTTAAAGTAAATGACCATAAAGGTTTCGAAGAAAGAGTCTTATATTTATATAATCACGAAGATGTAAGAAAAGAATTTGGTGAACGCTCTTTAAAAATGGTTGAAAAGTACAATTTAGAACATGTGCTTGAAGAAATGAAAGCAGTCTATGGTAAATATATCGAGGTGTAAGATATGAACAAGGATTTACGAATTGCCCTCATCGGTTTAGGTTATGTGGGACTACCAATCGCTATAAGCTTTGCGGAGCGGGGAATTAACACTATTGGTTTTGATGTAAATAAGCATAAGATCGAACTATATCAACAAGGGATTGACCCTACTCATGAAGTAGGAAATGGAAAGATTAAAAATACTAAAAATATCATTTATACTTCTGATGAAAAAAAATTAGATAACGCTAATTTCTTTATCGTCGCTGTACCTACACCAGTATCAGAAGACAAAATGCCTGATTTAAATCCTGTGATTAGTGCGACGAAAATAGTAGCTCGTCACTTAAAACAAGGTGATTATGTTGTATATGAATCAACAGTATACCCTGGTGTCACAGAAGAAGTTTGTTTACCATTATTAGAAGAAATCAGTGGTTTAAAGCTAAACATCGATTTTAAATTAGGTTATTCTCCAGAGCGAATTAATCCTGGTGATCCCGTTCATCGGTTAAATAATATCATAAAAGTTGTTTCTGGTAGCGACAAAGAGGCACTTGAACATATTGCGAATGTATATAGTATCGTTGTTGATGCTGGTGTCCATAAGGCTAGTAGTATTAAAGTCGCTGAAGCAGCTAAAGTCATTGAAAATGCTCAAAGAGATATAAATATCGCCTTTGTGAATGAATTAGCTTTGATTTTTGATAAAATGGGAATTGACACAAAAGAAGTTTTGGAAGCCGCAGGAACGAAATGGAACTTCTTGAAGTTTACACCGGGGTTAGTGGGTGGACATTGTATCGGGGTTGACCCTTATTACTTAACCTATAAAGCCCAAATCTTAGGTTATCATCCCCAAGTCATTCTTGCGGGTAGAAGAATAAATGATGGAATGGGTAAGTTTATCGCTGAGAAATGCGTTAAGAAAATGATTGCCCAGGAAATACCTATCAAGAATGCGACAGTGGCTGTTCTTGGTTTAACTTTCAAAGAGAACTGTCCTGATATTAGAAACTCTAAAGTGTATGATATCATCTCGGAACTTAAAGAATATGGGATTAATGTCTTAGTAACAGATCCCTTAGCAGATAAAGAAGAAGCGAAAAAAGAATATGATGTTAATTTAGTTGAGTTAGATAATATAAAAGAAGTAGATGCAGTTATCATCGCTGTAAGTCATAAAGAGTATACTAATCTCTCATTAGATAAGATCAAGAGTTTATATAAAAATACCCATAATAAGAAAGTCTTAATTGACGTTAAAGCTATTATCAATAAAGAGGAAGCGCAAGCTGATTTTGACATCTGGCGTTTATAGGTGATAATTATGTTTAATAAAAACACCAAGTTTTTAGTTACCGGTGGCGCAGGATTTATTGGTTCAAATCTTGCGGAATACTTAGTTAATCAAGGTTATTATGTATGCGTCTTAGATAATCTTGCGACTGGCAAAAAAGAAAATATCGCGGCATTATTAGATAAATCAAATTTTGAATTTATCGAAGGTGATATTCGGTTATTAGATGATTGTTTAAAAGCCTGTGAAGGTATTGATTATGTTTTACATCAAGCAGCACTTGGTAGTGTACCACGTTCAATTAAAGATCCGAAAACTACCAATGATGTAAATATAACCGGTACATTAAATATGTTAATTGCTGCCAGAGAACATAAAGTTAAGAAGTTTGTCTATGCCTCAAGTTCATCAGTATATGGTGATGAACCCCATTTGCCGAAAATCGAAGACCGGGTAGGCAAACCCTTATCACCCTATGCGATTACGAAAAAGGTAAATGAGTTATATGCCCGTAATTTTTATGAGTTATATGGTTTACCTACAATAGGGTTACGCTACTTTAATGTTTTCGGTAGAAGACAGGACCCAAATAGCGTCTATGCAGCGGTTATTCCTAACTTTGTTAAAGCATTAAGTGAGGGTAGAGCACCAATCATCCATGGTGATGGTAAGCAAAGTCGCGATTTTACCTATGTTGATAATGTGATCGAAGCTAATTTAAAAGCATGCTTAGCTGGTCCTGAAGCTAATGGTGAGGTCTTTAATATCGCATATGGTGGTCAAGTAACTGTTAATGAACTTTATAACACAATAAAAGAACTAATGAATGTTGCTATTGAACCCATCTATGGTCCGGAAAGACCAGGAGATATTAAACACTCCAATGCTGATATTAGTAAGGCTAAGAAATTATTAAACTATGATCCTAAATATTCTTTCTATGATGGGATAAAACTTACCATCGATTGGTATAAGAATAACCTCTAACTGGATTGATGTAAATGAAAAAAATTAAAGTGATGTTGGTTATTCCTAGTTTACATATAGGTGGTTCCGAACGCAAAATTGTCGATCTCGCAAAACACCTAAATAAAGATTTATTTGATGTGATTGTATGTTGTGTCACTGAAGGTGGCGAACTAAAACAAGAACTAGCGAATAGCGGGATTAAAGTATACATCTGTAATAAGAAAAGTAAATTAGATTTATTTGTGATTAAGAGAATCGCAAACATATTAAAGAAGGAACAGGTTGATATTCTTCACACCTTTGTTAGTACTAGTAAGGTGTGGGGAAGATTCGCTGGCATCTTAGCGAAGACAAAGGTGATAATATCTACCGAAGAATCGTTATATCAACCTTCAAAACCCTTACTTTTATTAGAAAAACTCTTAGCGAAGAAAACTGATATCATTATTGCGAATTCGTATGAAACAATGAGAAGTGTCCAGAAATATACCAAATTACCTGAGGAAAAATATCAGGTTATTTATAATGGAATCGATTTAGCTAAATACCTAAATGTCAGTATTGATTTTGCTGAAAAAAGAAAGAGTTTAAATATTAATCCCAATGATTTAGTTATCACAAATATCGCAAGATTTGATGTAAGAAAAGGTCATAAATTTCTAGTAGAGGCATTTTATCAATTTCTTCAATATATCGAGAATGCTAATATTGATTTATCTTGTAAACTACTACTTGTTGGTGATGGACAAGAAATAAATAATATCAAGAAGCTAGTTACTGAACTAGGGATGACTGATAAAGTAATCTTTACTGGTTTCCGTCAAGATGTAAATGAATTATTAAGAATAAGTGATATCTTTGCTCTACCATCATTAGAAGAAGGCTTTGGTAATGTTTTAGTAGAAGCGATGATTTCGCAAGTTTTTACAATCGCTACAAATACTGGTGGTATCAAAGAGATTATTAAGCATGAAGAAAATGGTTTATTAGTAGATAAAGGTAGTAGCGAAGCTATTTTTAATGCTTTCGTTTATAGTATTAATCATCCTGATAAAGTCCTACAGATGCGAAAACAAGCCTTTGAAGATGCGCAAAAATTCAATCTAGATACAATTATTAAGGAATATGAAGACTTATATCGATCTATATATAACCGCAAAGTAAAGAAGTGATACCATGACTGTTATTTATATCATCTTAGCATTAATACTTATTTTTATACTAGCTAGTTTAATTCATTATCTCCTCTTTAAACATAAATACATCCCTGTCTTAATGTATCATCGTGTAAATAATCATACACGTGACAATCGTATCCGTTACACTACCCATAAGGGTAGTGGATTGGATATCGATAGTATGAAGGTAAGTATTAATGCTTTTCAAAGACAATTAGATTACCTGATACGGAAAAACTATCAAACTATTACTATGGATGAATATCTTGATATAATCAATAATAAAAAAAAGGGTAAATTTGTCGCAATCACCTTTGATGATGGGTATGAGGATAATTATTTATACGCATACCCTCTTTTATTAGAACGGGAGATGAAAGCGACCATTTACCTGGTCACTAATTTTATCAATAGTAATAATTCACTACCAATAGATAAAGATGATGATTTTACTAATAATAAACCTCTAACATGGGATGAGGTTAGGGAAATGAACAAGAATCACATCACCTTTGGTGCGCATACGCTTAATCATCATTTCCTAACCGAAATTAATGATATAGAAGTATTAGTTCAAGAAATTGTTGAGAGTAAAAAGAAAATTGAACAAGAATTAAATATTGAAGTTAAATCTTTCGCTTATCCAGCTGGTTTATATAATGAAGAAATAATAAGAATTGTTCAAGAACATTATGAAAATGCGGTAATAACCGCTAATGGTCGTATTGTCCCATTATTTAATCACAATCCTTATCTAATTGAACGCGAAGCAATTTCAAGAACTGATAACTTATTTATGTTTAAACTTAAACTCTGGGGGATCCATCGCTTTATTAGAAAAAGTCTTTGGTATCAAGCCCTAAGGAGGTTATTAAAATGGCGCAAGTAAATTATAGATTACTTAAACAGACGGAATATTATTTATGGGATCGCTTTCTAACGAAAGTAGGTAATGCGAGTATTTATCAAACACGGGATTATTATGAAGCCCTTAAAATCCTTAATTGGGATTATGAAATCTTTGTGAAAATAAACGAGGACAACTTAGATATTTCTACAGGTGCCCTTATTCAAAAGAAAAGAGTGCCATTAATTAACCGCTTTGTGTCAGTTGTTAATTATGGTCCTATATCGGTTGATGATAAAGAGGTTCAACCTTTTCTTAATGAATTAATTAAGCACTTAAAGAACCATAAGCATCTCTTTACTGATATTAACCTCTTAAATCAATACGATATAGATTATCCCAGGCTTCTTAATCTAGGAAATAATCACACCTTTATCCTTGATTTAACTCAAACCTTAGATACTTTATTTAGTAACTTCAGTAAGACTTTCCGTAATTGTATACGTAAAGCCGAAAAAGAAGGGGTTATGGTTAGGTTTAGTACGGAAGAAAGTGATATTGAACGCTTCATCGAGTATTATGAAGCGATGATTAACCGTAAACAAATTGAATCCATCAATACAATCTTCTTAAGACAAGTTATCAAAAACCTTTTAGAAAATAATAGAGGTTTCATTGCTTATACAACATATAACGGGACAGTTTATAATATGGCAGTAATCGGATGTATTAATAAAACTGCACGTTACCTCTATGGTGCAAGTATTAGTCATCCCACAGGACTTCCACCCATGGGCCAATACTTGCATTATGAAATTATTAAGGAACTTCAAAATGAAGGCTTTAGCACCTATGATTTAGGTGGCGTAGTAGGTAAAGAAGTTAAGGAAAACGACCCAAGTTATGGTGTATATAAGTTTAAGAAAGGTTTTGGTGGCGAGTTTGTCACCTTGACTAAGAATTATCGTGTTATTTTTAGTAAGTTAGTCGAATACTTAAATATGAGTTTAATTCGACCAAAATCATGATTTTACGATAAGCAAAAATATGATAAAATATGATAAACATAAATGAAGTAGGCGATTAACTTGGATAAACCAAAGAAATTAAATCTTCCGCAGGTAATATCAATAATAACGATTATTTCACTATTTAGTAAATTACTAGGGATGTTAAGAGAAGTAGGAATCGCGAAGGAGTTTGGGGTAGGAAGTAGCACGGACGCTTTTTATGTAGCACTTGTCATTCCTACTTTAATTTTTACTAGTGTTGGTGTAGCTTTACAAAACCTATTCATGG